>JBFFMI010000174.1:0-5691 GCA_041554155.1 Anaerolineales bacterium | reverse complement strand
TTAATGTTATCGCAGATGATGAAGGGAAGTTTGATGTTGAAATCATCATGCCGTACCGCCTGGTGCCACCAAGCATCAGCGAGGATGCTCAAATCTGGACGGTGTTAGCCAGGCAGGTCTCTGGATATAGCGATCCAGAAGTCAGCGAGGAACTGCTCCTGGTCATTGAAAAGATGATCGAAACGATTTTCCTGGGGATGATTGCGACCTTCTTCGGTATCCTGCTTGCCATACCGGTGAGTTTCTTCGCTGCCCGAAACCTGATGTCCGCCTCCAGGATAACATTAGCGATCTACTTTATAACCCGGACTGTGTTAAACATCGTCCGTTCTATCGAGCCTATCATATGGACCGTTATTGCGGTCGTGGTTGTCGGGTTAGGCCCATTTCCAGGCATCCTTGCCCTCACACTCCATACCATCGCTGCACTCGGCAAGTTGTACTCCGAATCGATAGAATCGATCGATCCCGGCCCGATCGAGGCGATCCATGCAACCGGTGCCAATTGGGTACAAACCGTGATCTATGCAGTCATTCCACAGATCATTCCTCCCTTCGTTTCCTTCACAATTTACCGGTGGGATATCAACGTACGCATGTCGACCGTCATCGGGTTGGTAGGAGGCGGAGGTATCGGCTTCTTGCTGATCCAATGGATTCGACTGCTCGATTACCGTGCAGCCGGGATCGCAGTTTGGTTCATCGCGATTACCGTTGCCATACTGGATTACGTCAGTTCCGAGATCCGTCAACGATTTGTATAACCCAATGCAGAGCGAAAGCGGCCCAGGTTCGGCTGGGCCGCTTTTCATATATTTGTCGATGTGCAACCAGGTGATATAATCTCGCCGTCATGGATACGATGCACCAACCCGTGCTCGTACTCAACGCAAATTACGAGCCCTTAAACGTCTGTTCCACCCGCCGGGCTATCGGCCTCTATCTCTCCGGGAAGGCCAAGATGCTGCTCAATGGCCGCGGCTTCATTCAGACCATCCGACAACAATTCCCCCGCCCTTCCGTTATCCGACTGGAATACATGGTGCACCGACCATACCCTCACGTGCGTCTCACCAAGCGTGAGATCTTCCGCCGTGATGACCACACCTGTCAGTACTGCGGCCAACGGGCAAAGCAACTGACGCTCGACCACATCATCCCCCGGCACAAGGGTGGCGAGTATAGCTGGACGAATCTGGTTACGGCTTGTGCTGCATGCAATCTAAAAAAAGGCGGAAGGACTCTAAAGGAGACCCACCTTAGTCTAAGGCACCCACCGCGTGAACCGAAAGCAAACGCAATTTACCTGTATGGAAACTATCTCAATGAGTATGGTGAGTGGGCGCAGTTCCTTGAGGGGTGGTAGTCAATCCGGGGTCATCGACTCCAGGAGTGCGTAAAGCCCGCCAGATACAACCCCGTACCCGCCTGCGAGGATCGGGATGCTGGATTCGCTTATCGCAGCGGTCATATCTCGCAGTAGTGTGTTCTTGATCTCATCAACATTTCCCAGGTCCGATGCAAAACGATCCCCCGCCTCTGGCCAACCGAGTGCCGCTGCCATCCACACGCGCGTGTCCCACAGCATGCCATCCGTCATCTCGCTTATCTGTTGAATAAACCGAACAGGGCCAAGTTGGTTGATCATCTCCGCCACGAATGAGCGTACTTCGCCGCGTGCTAATCGCTGGCTTGCCACCATGCCTCGCTCTTCAACCACCATTCTGACCCAGATCTGGGACCCCCGTTCGAGCCGTTGCCAGACGTCGGATGATGCCCGGCCGATAAGGGTCATGCTACTGGCTGGTGTTCGCAACAGATGCCTGATCGATCGCACCCGCTTATGGATCTCGCCCGGAAGGGTCTTAACAAACTCGGAGAGGTGGGGCCCCACGGCTGGATGATCTAACAACAACGCAATATCCATGGGGGTGTCAATATCCAGGCGAGAGGCCGCGGATGGAGGCTCGCTCATAACCTGCAAGGCCGAGCGCTCAGACATCACCCAGCCAAAGGGGTTATCTGCAGGCAGCAGCTCCTGGTAGTGCCCTAGCGGTGTGGTGTCATTAACGAGGAACCAATCACTTGAATGCAGGTTGTTTGTAATTGCTGTGGAAGGTTTTGCTTGAGAGAGCTCATTGGCCAACCGGATCAATTCCTCTTCCAGGAGCAAGGGAGCACTACCGCCGCCAAAATAAGCCACTTTCTGAAAGCCATGGGATTCCAGACAATCTGCGAGCACAGACCCGAAATGAAACTCACCAGTTGGCCGTTGCCAGGGAACCGCCCCGAAAGCCGCTAATGCATGCGCGTCTTCTGCTTCATCAGTCAGGACAATGATCGGATCATATCGTTCACTGGCCTTGAGACGCAGGATTAAATCACTCGCAGCAGCCAGACGGCCCGCTGCGACCCACTGCTCGACAGCAGTGCTTCCATGCGGTGCCAGCATCAGAACGGTTGGGAGGGGCTCAGGCATGGGCATACGCGCAAAGCCGGCAGCGCATGCTGCCGGCTTTGGATGGCTCATCCAATCTCGGTTTCAATCAGGCCCAATGTGTCATTCCGGCGGCGATACAGGATATTCACCTGGTTGGAATTGGCGTTCAGGAAAACAAAGAAATCTTCGTGATCCAATAGTTGCATCTGTTGGATCGCCTCAAGTTCATCCATTGGAGTCAGTAGATGTCGCTTGCGTCGAGCGATCAAATCCAGATTATCCGTATCATCAAAATCATCCTCGGATGGTGGCATGGTCGCTTCCGATATGGTTTTACCGTCCCCACGCCCACGCCAGCGCCGGCCTTTATAACGTTCTATCTGCCGGTGGATTTTATCCAGAACCAGATCTACCGACGCGAAAATATCTTCTGTTCGTTCTTCCGCACGCAGCACCACGCCCTTACCCAGGACGGTAAGCTGCGCAACCTGCCGGTCTTCGGCACTCCTTGCCGATTGAGCGTAGGTAAGATCCACTTTGACACTTTCGATGAGATCCAGATATTTATCCAGCTTTTCAGCTTTCTTCTCGATGTAATCTTGCAAGCGATCATTGAGTTCCATGTTCTTCGTCGTGATCTCAACAGGGACCGTCATTTTTTCGCTCCTTATCTGCGTCTGCCCGATCAATCCTCATGCTCTGGCAATCGTGAGAGCATAGACATACTCGGTATCCGCTGAAAACAATGCTTCAGCACATGCCACTAGAGTTGCACCTGTGGTGAGAAGATCGTCAACCAATAGAACGCGTTTCGCGCCAGGCTGTGGAGTTTTAGCCATGAATGCCTGCTTCATGTTCTGGTACCTGGAGCGCGCATCCAGACCAACTTGCGAACGAGTATCTCGCACTCGGTGGATTATCGAGTTGCCGTGAGGAATTGAGGCTAGCCTTGCTAAAGATGAGGTAATCAATTCAACCTGATTATACCCTCTCTGGCGAAAGCGCAAATCGCTTAAAGGGACCGGGACAACCAGATCAGGCTCCCATCCAAGCTCTGATTGCTTGGTTGCACACCAACCGGCCAGGATTTCTGCAAACCTAAGGTTCGGCTGGTACTTAAAAGTCACCAGGGCTCGACTGAGTGGTAGCTGGTAGGCGGCCAAAGATTCAACCCTGAAGCAGCTGATCTCCTGGCTGCAGGACGGGCACTCACGAAACACCCTTGGCAACCCACATACGGTACATCGTGCACCCCTGGGCTTCTCCCGACGGCCCTGGCACGCGTCGCACCACGTCGATCCTCGCTGACCACAGCCCATACAGGTGGGTGGAATAAGCAAATCAAAACCCGCCCTCAGCATGCGCTTTAGCGTGCGCAGCATGGAGCGGGTTAATGTTCCATCCAACGGGATCCCCCTCCCCTGGAAGCTGACCTTCGGGTTAGTACCTTAAGAGAACAATCCACCCATCGGCGATGTTATGAGCAACAATGCAGCGGGTCCGAGCAAGATCATCAAAATGGACGGGAAGATCAATAGCGCGATTGGGAAAATCATTTTAATCGGGGCCCGATGTGCTTCCTCTTCTGCCATCTGACGACGTCGAATTCTCATTTGATCGGATTGGATACGTAGCACCTTCGCCATGCTGACACCGAGTTGCTCCGACTGGATTACGGCGGCAACAAAACTGGTCAATTCTGAGACCTGGAGGCGTTCTGACATATCCTTTAACGCTTCTCGCCGCAGTTTGCCCAGATTGATTTCTTGCAAGACCCGGCCGAACTCGAGCGCTAGATCATCTTCCCATTTTTCATGCACTTTCTTCATTGCCGAGTCAAAGCCCAGACCCGCTTCTACACAAATGGTAAGCAGATCCAGAGCATCCGGCATCGCACGGAAGACAGTCTTCTGTCGAGCGCCGATACGACTGGAGAGCCACATACTGGGAAACATGTAGCCGATGAGCATGAAAAGCGCTGAAATCCCCAACCCTGTTAACCAATTACGCCCAGAGATTGTGAAAACCAGAAATAGCCCGCCACCGAAAACAACCGCCAGCACAAAGCGCATGGCAAGAAAGAATGCGGGATCGATGGACATTGGATTCCCGGCAGTCTCCAGACGCTGGGTCGTACTTTCCAACGTCGCCTGCGGGGTAAAACGCGAGGCGAGTTGGCCAACACTGTTAAAGATGGGCAGGATGATACGTTCGTAGAAACGTTGCGAGAGCTCAATTTCTTCTAAGCTCATGGGCTCTTCGCGTGCACTATATTCTGCAAGACGATCTGAAATAGGATTCGATGCCTGGGGTGCGCGGATACCTGCGATAACGAGCAATACAGCCAGGATGATGATGACAAGTACGATACCCAGAATAAGTGCTGTGCTCATAGTAAGCCCTCGAGTCTCTCTGTGTAGAAATCCTATATGTCGATATCTACGATCTTTTGTGTCGCGAAGAAACCGCTGATGACCATGAGACCGGCGGTAACAATGATGGGGATACCACAACTACGTGTATCTGGTTCGAATAAGGCCATAATATATTCGCGATTCAAAAGGAAAAGCAACAAGACCAGAACGATAGGTAGTGCTGCAATTACCCATGCTGTCGCCCTACCTTGCGCTGTTAGCGCCGCGATCTCACCCTTGATCCGCACGCGTTCCCGGATCGTGAAGGAAATGGTGTCGAGAATCTCAGCCAGGTTACCACCAACCTCCCGCTGGACGTTGATAGCTGTTATGACGAGATCGAGATCCTCACTATTAATACGCCGCAGGAGGTGCTCAAGCGTTTCCTCCATCGGTAGACCAAGCTGCATTTCCTGAACAACCCGGCGGAATTCATCGGATATCGGGCTGGGGAGTTCTCGGCTCACTGCTTCCATCGCTTGCAGCGTCGAGAAGCCTGCGCGCAAGCCGTTCACCATCAGGTTGAGCATATCACCCAGTTGATTATCAAATTTCTTCAGCCGGCTCTTCTTTGCTCGATTTACATACAGATTGGGGAAGAATGCGCCAACCCCCATCGAAACAATTGCGAAGAATATGGAGTAACTGCTAATGACGAAACCGACAAATCCGGAGATGATCGAGCTGACGATGATCAGGGCCACAAATTCGGCCGGCCGGAACTTCAGGTCAGCTTGTGCTAGATTCTTGGAAATCTTATCGAAAAAATCGGAGCCTTCACCCAGACGGTTAAAGAATTCGGTGATAAACGTTGTGCGAGGCCCGCTGTCGCCTGTA
>JBFFMI010000173.1:0-5692 GCA_041554155.1 Anaerolineales bacterium | reverse complement strand
GATTTTTCGCATGCCCGAGGGAGATGCGCGAGCATTGGACAGCCTCAACCTGGAGATCGGGCCAGGTGAGATTGTAGGCCTCGTGGGGGAATCTGGCAGTGGCAAGACCGTCACCGCACTCTCACTCTTGGGGCTCATCCAGCCACCGGGTGAGGTCCGGGCGGATGAGCTCACGTTCGATGGGATCGATTTGCGCTCATTATCAGAGGATGGGTGGGCTGATGTGCGGGGTTCACGCATAGCGCTGATCTTTCAAGATCCAAAGATCAGGCTGAACCCGGTCTTCTCCATCGGCACACAGGTAGCCGAGGTTATAGAACTTCATCAGGGACTCGATCGTCACAGTGCCTGGGAGCACATGCTGACCCTTCTGGAAGAGGTCGAAATACCGGAAGCTGAACGCAAAGCCTACGTATACCCACATGAGCTTTCTATAGGCCAGGCACAGCGCGTGATGATCGCAATGGCGCTTGCAATCGAGCCAGACTTGATCATCGCCGATGAACCGACTTCTTCCCTGGATGCCACCATTCAGGCTCAAATCTTGAATCTACTGCTTTCGCAGGTGCGAAAGAGAGGAGCCGCCATTCTCCTGATCAGCCATAATCTGGCGGTAATGGCTCAAATGGCAGAACGTATCATCGTGCTGTATGCCGGGCATGCTCTGGAAGTAGCATCATCGCAACACTTGTTTTCCAAGCCGTACCACCCTTACACACAAGGTTTGATCGATGCGATCCCCCAGCATCAGCAATCCGGTGAACGACTGCGCAGTATTCCTGGTAGTGTGCCCGATGCCAGAGCTTTACCGGAGGGATGTCGGTTTGCGCCGCGCTGTGAAGCTCGAAAAACTTTTGGGCTTTCGATCTGCGAAGAACAAACTCCCCAATTGAAAGTCGTCACTCCGGGTCACCAGGTTCGATGTTGGTTGTACCACTCGGGTGGTGATCACGAGGCGCCGTTGCTCCCTTAATGAAGAGATTGGTTGGTTCGATGAGCCTCCATTGATAATCTGGTATAGGGTCACTTGCCCCTGTACTAGAGGACTGCTAGCTCATCCCTCCCCCTGTGCTACAATGCGAACCGATGGCGAATCCGCGTATCTTGCTGGTCGATGATCATAAGGACGTGAGCCGCATGCTGCGCTCCAGCATTGAGCTTTCTGGTTGGGAGTGCACCGTTATTGACGTCTCCTCCGCTGAAGATGCGATGCAGGAAGTGGGGCGTGGCCCGGTGGATCTGGTTGTGAGCGATATCAAATTGCCCGGTATGTCTGGTATTGAATTGGTCCGTAATGTGCGAACGATTCACCCTGAGGCGCGGGCGATCCTGATCACGGGGCACTCAACTGCACCGATCCGCAAGCAAGTGGAGGAATTGGGTGTGGTCGCCCTTTTAAAAAAACCGATCGGTACGAGCCTATTCCTGGAGGCGGTTGCCAGTGTTTTGCGCACAGAGGGTGAATCCTTCAGCCGGAGAGCGCTTTCTGATGGCGCTGAAAAACGCCTCCTGACTCGCCTGAACCGGCTATGTGCAGAACTTAAAGCCGCAGGCGTCCTACTAATTGACGATTACGGACGCATTCTGGCGCAGGCTGGTTGGTCTGGAGATCTCGATATTGAGCTCATCGTGGCATCGCTATCGACCCCTTCCAGCGCTGGTCTCAAGGTGAGCAACATGCTGGGGGGTATGCTGCCTGGCAACCTGCACTATTACGAAGGCGATCACTATAATCTTTTTCAATTCAGTGTTGGCGCGTTCTATCAGTTGGTGGTTATCCTTACGCAGGAAAAGACACCCCAATCCTGGGATCCGACGATCCTCTCAAGCCGTAGGGCAGCGGACGATCTGCTGGATCTTTTGGCAACGGTTGGTGTTGTTCAGGTTGGTGAACAAGAACGCACACGCTTCGAGCAACGTAAACAAGCGAATATCGGTGCATGGAGGGTCATAATGGAAGATGGCGAAGAATTGAATGAGCATGAATTGAGCGATGCAGCAAAGAAGATAGAGCAGGAGGACGCCGAAAAGTTCTGGGATCAGGCGACGGACAAATCTCCAAAGGGCAAGGATGCCGAAGGTGACATCCTAACCTATGATGAAGCCCTGGATCAGGGTTTGCTCCCTGACAGTGATTCCTGAAGATCAAGCCTGGCAGATAGTAAAATTATCTTGTGCCATTATCCAATTTTCCGGATGTCTGCCAGATGGCCTTGTCTCCGCAATCAGTGCGTTCAGACCATTACGGGCATTGTGACACGTGGTCCAAGTGCAGCATACCGGACACTGCATCCTGTCCGTTGACTTGCTTTGTCGCATTGACCCATTTCTGGGGGGATCAAGTAGCGTTTTTCAATGCTGACCGCATGTGCCCCGTTTCGAAAGCTGCGAGCATTGGCAAGTCGTGACCATGATGGTCTGAGCGTAGTGGCCGGTGGTAAAGTGGATACAACCTGAAGACCCCGCAGTGCCTCACTTGTGCGGGGTCTTTACCGTTAAGTATTTTCAACCGTCCGCGGGTTGTTGTCACGGGTGCCTCTATCTTGATATTCCAGTTCTCACCTGATTTCGTCATTATATTTTGCGAGGTCATTGTTGCCGTGATATCATTCTTTTTTGAGATGGCGGGTCGTCTAACGGCAGGACTGCGGCCTTTGAAGCCGCCTATCTTGGTTCGAATCCAAGCCCGCCAGCCTTGAACAAACTAGCGTCTGATGTGGGCGAGCATCACCATGCGACCCAGACGCGCCATCAGTCACACGCTGCATCCGTTGTGGATCTTGCCCGGCCCGACCAGAAGTTATGGCCGCAGGCGAGGGGTTGGCCTTCCATTGAGACAAATACTGCGATTTTGCTACGTGGACAATGCCTCTTGCGTTCGTTTTTTAAGACTTTTTCGGGGGTCAAGTTTGCCGTGGTAGAATTCAGGTCCTATGTCATTCGCTGATGGTCTAGGCCTTTGAATCCATCGATCCAGGTCCGAATATTGGCGCCCCAGCCTAATCCGAATTAATGCAAAGATCTCTGCAAGACGACGATCCTTCCCCCAGGATACTTTCAGACCCCGAGCATACTTTCCCTTTTGTCATCTTGCGGTACGTTTTTAACTGCCGTACTCTTGGCTTTCCACACTTGAATTATTGGAGCAATCGATGCGATTCGAGGCGGTAATATTAGCTGCAGGTTTAGGTACCCGCATGAAGTCTTCACAACCGAAAGTGCTCCATCCGCTTGGTGGACAACCGCTGATCCTCTGGGCAGTGGAGGCTTGCCGGGCGGCCACAGGTAAGGACCCTGTAATCGTAATCGGGCCTGAGGGTGACGAGATCCGCACCTTGTTGGGGGACGGCTGCCGTTTCGTGCAGCAAACGGAGCGACTGGGAACCGGGCATGCAGTGCGGCAAACGGAGGATCTGCTCAAGGGGAATGCAGAGGTAGTGCTGGTAACCAATGCAGATATGCCACTGATTCGACCTGAGAGCCTCGAGCGGTTGGTCCAAGCCCAGGAAAAGCATCAAGGCCCGCTGACAATGTTGATTGGAGAGTCACATCAAGCGCGTGGATTTGGTCGGGTTGAACGCGATCCCGGTGGACGGATCCTGGGGGTTGTGGAAGACGCACATGCTGATGAGCAGCAACGTAAGATTACCGAATTGAATCTGGGTGCCTATGCATTCGACGCGCAATGGTTATGGTCCAATCTTCAAGAAGTAGCGCTCTCTCCCAAAGGTGAATACTATCTCACAGATATGGTTGCCCTGGCGGTAAACCAGGGTCTGGAAGTTGCCAGTGTTCCTTTCGAACATGAATCGGAGCTTGTCGGGATCAACACCCGCGCTCATCTCGCAGAGGCTGAGGCCGCGTTACGGGCATTAACGAATCAGCGTTGGATGATCGCCGGAGTGACCATGATCGATCCTGCCACGACTTACATTGGACCGCGGGTTGAAATTGGCCCAGATACCGTATTGCTTCCCAACACGCACCTGGAGGGTGATACGAGGATTGGTGTTGATTGCACGGTAGGCCCGAACACCGTCGTGCGGGAGACCTCGATCGGCAACCGGTGCACAGTGGAGAGCTCAGTGCTTGAAGGAGCGACGCTCGAAGATGAGGTTGTGATTGGTCCCTTCGCGCATTTACGTACCGGTGCATACCTTTGCCAGGGTGTTCACATGGGCAACTTCGGTGAGGTCAAGAACAGCCGGCTTGAGCCCGGAGTGAAAATGGGGCACTTTTCCTATATCGGTGATGCACAGATTGGGGCTGAGACCAATATTGGTGCGGGAACCATTACGGCAAATTTCGATGGTGAGAAAAAGAATCGTACAGAGATAGGTGAGGGGGCTTTCATCGGCAGCGATACGATGTTGGTAGCCCCGCTAAAAATTGGGAATCACGCTCGCACGGGCGCAGGTTCGGTCGTGACCAAGGATGTCCCAGATTACGGACTGGCTGTGGGCGTACCTGCAAGAGTTATCAGAAAGTTGGATCAGAGTGATTGAACGAACGCTAGGCATCTCACTACTTGTGGTCAGCGTTTTGCTGGAAACCCTTTTCTCCATTGCTCGCGGTGCTTTCGTTAACAGCCGCTTGTCGCAACTCAAGGCGATGGACGAGAACGGAGAACGGAGGGCAGCGCTGGCCGTTGATGTGTTGTCGGAAGCCAGGCGATTAATCCTTTCTTTGCGGTTTGCCCAGGCTTTCATGAGACTGCTCCTGATCACATTGGCCATTCTCACCTTTTTACCGCTGACCAGCGTTCAGACAGGAGATGCCGTTTGGATCCTGGTAGCGATCATCGCGATCAGCGGACTTATCATTGGATTGATCGAGTTTATCTCGGAACAATGGGCTTCCCGCAATCCAGAAAAGAACGCTTTACGGACAGCCTACTTTGTTGCCATTATCGTGCGAATCTTCGAACCGCTTGGCTGGCTTTTATTAGGCCTTGCGCGCAGGATCTTAGCCCCCTCTGGAGCGGAACCATCCCCAATTATCACGGAAGAAGAGATTATGACCCTGGTGGATGCAGGGGAGGAAGAAGGTGTGATCGAGGAAGAAGAGAAGGCGATGATCTACTCCATCTTTCAATTGGACAACACGCTGGCACGTGAAGTCATGGTGCCGCGCATCGATCTGCTCGCCTTCGAAGATTCAACAACGCTTGAAGATGCGACAGAAATTCTCTTGCAAACCGGGCATTCGCGTGCACCGGTCTATTCTGGGACCATCGATAACATTGTAGGTCTGGTCTATATCAAAGACCTGCTGGCTGCCTGGCGCGAAGGGGATCTCAAGCGCGCGGTCTCCGCGTTGAGCCGTGAGCCATACTTTGTGCCAGAGGCAAAAAAGGCCGATGACCTCCTGGCGGAGATGCAAGCGAAACGTGTTCACATGGCGGTCGTAGTTGATGAATATGGTGGCACCGCTGGGCTCGTGACGATCGAAGATATCGTTGAAGAGATTGTTGGTGAGATTCGCGATGAGTATGACTTTGCTGAAGAACTGGCCTATGAGCAGGTGCAGGAAGGCGTATTCATCTTCAGTGGGGGCATTGATCTGGATGATGTTAACCAGATTGCCGATGCCCATATCCCCAAAGAGACGAGCGAGACCCTGGGGGGTTTCATTTATAGCGAACTGGGCAAAGTACCATCACTGGGAGAAAGTGTCGACGCGGGCGGTCTTC
>JBFFMI010000172.1:0-5745 GCA_041554155.1 Anaerolineales bacterium | reverse complement strand
TATATCACAACTTCGATTTCAGAGGGAAATCGCTCAACTATGCCGGTGCTTTCGAACTTGAAGGTTATCCCCGCTGGCTCGAGCGTGCGTTTGGCAAGGGATTTGAAGGCTGCTTCTAACCCGAGGTCATCCAACACAGAAGGCCTCAATCCCGAGATCAAGTCGTACATTTGATCCGTGGCATCCTTCAAAAGCTGGTTTGCATGATCAAGGTGTTTTATTGAGAGGTCTCGATCGTGCGAAAGCTCGCGCTTGGCCACCTCGATCTGAAGTGCGGTTGTGCTCAGGCTCTGCCCGAGTTCATCATGCAATTCGCGCGCGACACGGATGCGTTCCTCTTCCTGCGCTGTGATGATTTTTTTTAGAAGTTTCCCTCGCTCGGTGATGCGTTTCTGTAATGCCAGTGAGAGCTTCCGGTTTTCATCATCTCTTTTGGATATTCGTTTGGCCATCACGTTAAAAGTATGACCCAGGCGGCCAAGTTCATCTTGCGGACCCTCAGGAAGTTCCTGGGTTTGCGGTGAGCGGCCAAAATCGTCGATGGCTACCTGCAAATTATCAATGCGGCTGATGACCCAACGTCGTATGGCGAAATTTACCAGGATAACGATAACGAGTGCTGTGATGGCCCACCAGATCAAGTTGCCACGCAGATCATCTGCAAGTGTTTGTTCGATTGGCTCAATGGATATATCCGTAAGGAGGACACCGATGATCTTTTGATCTGGGTCATGACACTGGTGGCACGCTACCTGGTTCTCGATCGGATGCATGCTGCGGAAAAATCGCTGGCCTCCCTGGGCGCTGGTCACAATACCGGGTGGTCGGTCGGCGGCATTTTCTGCATGGCAAGGTTGGCAGGAACTGTCCTGACTGCTTAACACTTGGCCAACAGCATCCTGATTGGGAGAGAAGATGACACGGCCATTCAGGTCAAGCAGGAGCAGCGCGCCTATCCGTGGATCTTCACCGATGTCATTGAATACACGTTGAATGTGTTCAAAGTCAGATATCAACATGTCATGTTGAATGGATCGTTCGATCACTTCACCGGTTTGGGATGCCAGCAACGACATCGTGTCAAGCGCCTCTTCGCGTTCGCTCCGGTAGTGAAGTGCGCTAGAGATCGCAATGATCAACAGTGCAGGAAGGAGGACCATGATTGAGACTTTCGTGCGTAAACTCATTGAAACCCGGTTGTCCTCGAAATGGGATGCGCCATCCAGATTCTGGCGATTTTTGCAGGATTCCCCCCGCCAGAGTGCTTCTGGCGACGAGAGCCCGAGCATGTTACGAACCAGAAGTATAAACGCGAAGGGGCAATCCATTATAAAGGTTGTCAAATATATGCAAATATCGAACTTAAGTCCCTGGATCGCCCTTCTGAGGAGAGCAATGCCAGAAAGGCTTATGATCGCAGTAGTTGCGGTATGATCTGAGCTGGCTGAAAGCTAGCTCTCATACATTTCTGAACCGCCATTCATAAAAGCTTAATCTGATTGTGAGAAACTACTCAAGCTCGAAACGAGACAATACACGGACGTCAATCTCGGCAGCTTGGTCACACCGAAGATGGCGGGCCGTTGCATGGTCGTATCTGGTACAATCGCCACCGTTTTAGTGTACAGGTTTGAACTACATGGAGGTAGAAGATGACGGAAACAACGCAGGTTCATCGTCCCGGTCGGAGTAAGTTCCTTTTTGGTGGACTCTTAATTGTGGCGGCGATCGTCTACCTGATCGCCTCGTCCACACAGGCATCAGCGCAATATTACCTGACGATCGATGAGCTGGTCGCTAGGGGAGACGCCGTTGAAGATCGCGATATCAAGATCTCGGGTGCGGTCGATGGGGACACCATCGAGTATGATGCCCAATCGCTGACGTTAAAGTTCACGATCATCAATATCCCGGCTGATCTGGACGAGATCGAAGAGGCTGGAGGATTGGCGGAAGCCCTGCATAAAGCGATCATGGATGAGGACGCTGCCCGCCTGACCGTCGTGTACGAAGGGCCGATGCCCGATCTGCTGCGGCATGAAGCCCAGGCGATCGTCACGGGTAGGGTTGGGGAGGATGGCGTTTTCTACGCCGATGAGCTTCTCTTGAAGTGCCCCACCCGCTATGAAGAAGATGTCCCCATGCAGTCATCTGAAACCTAAGGACGGCGCACCCCTGCCGTGCTGGCACTGAAGAAGCTAGCAGGGCATTGTCTTTTTCGTTGATTCTGCCCCTTAGTATGAGGAGAACAGATCTGTGATAGCCAACGTTGGTTACTTTGCCCTTGTCATTACCTTTATCGTGGCGATTTATGGCGCTGGCGCTGCTGCGTACGGAGCCATCAAGCGCCGCCCGGATTGGGTCGAGAGTGGTCGCCATGCCATGCAGCTCACCTTTCCATTAATTACCGTCTCTGCCCTTGCGATCATCTGGCTTCTGGTCGATGGCCATTACCAGATCCGCTATGTGGCTTCAGTTACGAGCAACAGCATGCCCACTTACCTCAAGATCACCGCATTGTGGGGTGGTCAGGAAGGCTCGCTGGTGTTCTGGTCGTGGTTGATGGCGGGGTTTGCAACTGCGGCCAGTTTACGCAAATGGGATCGTGACCGTGAGCTGTTGCCCTGGATCGTGGTGGTGACAATGGTCACCCTGGGTTTTTTCCTCAGCTTGTCGATCTTTTTTGAGAACCCTTTTGCTCGCTTATGGCTATCACCCGCAGGGGAGCAGCTTGCGGCGATGCTGCAGCCGGCAGGTGCGGTTCCGCTGATGCCACCCGATGGCCAGGGTCTCAACCCGCTTCTGCGTCACCCCGGCATGATCATTCATCCACCCATGCTCTACCTTGGCTTTGTCTCCTTCGTGATCCCCTATGCCTTTGCCATGGCGGCGTTGATCACCCGGCGCAGCGATGATCGCTGGATCCGCATCACCCGGCGCTGGACTTTGGTGGCCTGGTTGTTTCTCTCACTGGGTTTGATCCTGGGTGGCCGTTGGGCTTATGACGTTTTAGGGTGGGGCGGCTACTGGGGTTGGGATCCGGTTGAGATCGCAGCCTTCATGCCATGGCTAACAGGCACCGCATTCTTGCACTCGGTGATGGTGCAGGAGAAGAAAGGCATGCTCAAGCATTGGAATATGGTGCTTGTGATCCTGACCTATGCGCTGGTGCTCTTTGGAACCTTCCTCACCCGTTCGGGCGTGCTCTCCTCGGTGCACGCTTTTGCTGAATCGGCCATCGGCCCGATGTTTTTCGTCTTTATTGGGTTGACCTTCGTTGTCTCGCTCAGTCTGCTGATCAACCGCTGGCATATCCTCAGCGGTGAAAACCAGCTCACATCCTGGTGGTCACGCGAAGCGCTCTTCCTATTAAATAACCTGCTCTTTATGGGCATCCTGGCTGTTTGCTTCTGGGGCGTGATTTACCCGCTGATCTCTGAGCTGTTCACTGGCCAAAAGGTGACCGTCGGCCCGCCTTTTTATGAGCGGGCTACCAGCCCTCTCTGGCTTGGCTTGCTGCTGCTCATGGGGATCGCCCCGCTCTCAGCCTACGCCAGCCGTAGCTACCATACGATTGGGCGGGCAATCTGGAAGCCAGCGCTGGTCTCCCTGGCGATCCCCTTGATCCTTGTCGCCACCGGCATGCGTAATATTGGCGCTATGGTCGGCTACTGGCTCGCAGGTTTCGCCGCGATCATCACTTTGTATGAGTACTGGCGCGGGGCCAACGCCCGCCAGCGACGCCATGGGGAAAACCTGCTGCTGGCGTTCTGGCGGCTCTCTGGCCGCAATCGCAGGCGCTATGGTGGTTATATGATCCATCTCGGCGTGGTGCTGATGGCCTTTGGGATCATCGGCATCGAGATTTTCCAGAGCGAGACGCAGGCGACCCTGGCTCGTGGGGAACAGCTGACACTGGGTCGTTACGTGATGACCTACGACGCGCTATCCCAGTTTGATACGCCCGATGGACGTAACGTCGCCCGGGCGGTGGTATCTGTGTACCGGGATGGGAAGCTGGTCGATGAACTTTATCCACGTAAAGATTTTTATTACGCCTCTCAGCAACCGATGACGATTCCGGGTGTGCGCTCGACGATGGAAGATGATTTTTATGTCCTGCTGGTGGGCTGGGAGGCGATTGCCCAGGAAGGTGCCACTTTCAAGGTCTACCATAACCCGTTGGTGAATTTCATGTGGATGGGTGGGCTGGTCTTCATCCTGGGGACGATGATCGCTGCCTGGCCCGATCCTGATCCCCAGCCTGTTCGTCGGCGGGTGAGCGCAGTAGCTCGGGCATGAGCGAGGTGAAGATGATCCGAAAACTCTATATGAAGATTTTGATGCTGACCCTTGTGCTCGTTGTGCTGTTCGCTGCAGGGAGTGCCTTTGCACAGGATAAGCCGCCAACGGATGATGAAGTGAATGCAATTGCTAACGGACTATATTGCCCGGTTTGTGAAAATATCCCGCTGGATGTTTGCCCCACACAGGCTTGTGAACAGTGGCGGGCGACGATCAGGGAGAAGCTGGCAATCGGTTGGGATGAAGCGCAAATCAAGCAGTACTTCGTTGATCAGTACGGTGCCAGGGTTCTGGCAACACCCCCGGCCCAGGGCTTGAACTGGCTGGTGTATATCCTGCCCCCGATCGCCTTCCTGGCCGGCGCGCTGGTGCTCTGGCGTGCAGTGAAGTCCTGGCGCATCCAAGCCCCAGAAGCCACCCTCGAGATGGAAGCGTTTGATGATCCGTACCTGACCCGGATTGAAGAAGAGTTACAACGCCGAGAGCGTGGTGAGGCGTAGGAGCCGTTTGCATATGGGAGAGTTGCATGGTTGATCAACAAGAAGTCCACTCCGAAGCACCCGCGCGCCGACGCTGGCCAGTGATCCTGGTCTGGGGTCTGGTCCTCGGCCTGTTGATTGTGGTTGGATTTGGATTAATTCGCACCCAGAAGGGTCCCCTTGGGATTGGTGATAGAGTCCCCGATCTGACCTTTACAACCTTTGAAGGAGAGACGATCCCCTTGCGTGATCTCGAGGGCCAGGTGGTTGTAATCAACTTCTGGGCATCATGGTGTAAGCCCTGTGAACAGGAAGCGTTGGAGCTGGAACAGGCATACCAGATGTACAAAGATCAGGGTGTTGTCTTCCTCGGCGTAGACTATGTCGATACCGAGAAGGAAGCACTTGCCTATCTGGAAAAGTTTTCGATCACTTACAAGAATGGTCCAGACCTGGGTACCCGCATCTCACAGGCATTTCGCATTCGGGGTGTGCCGGAAACCTATGTTGCCGACAAGGACGGTTTGATCATCGCCTTCAAGATCGGCCCCTACCTATCATTGGACGAGATCACCCAGCAGATCGAGTTGGCCCTGGCGCAGTAGGCCGTTCACTTTAAGGGCATTACAGAGCGTAGAAGGAGTAAGGCATGGACATCGGTTCGATCCTGATTGGGTTGGCATTGCTTCTGGTCGTAGGGGCGTACATCGGCATACCCGTTCTATCGAAGACTGGTAAAGCGGTTACCGTTGAGGATCGTCAACTCTCGGAGCTACAAGCCAGGCGTGATCGCATCCTCAATCGGGTACAGGAATTAGATATGGATTTTTCGATGAGTAAGATCCTCGAGGCTGATTACAAACCGGAACGACAAAGCCTGATGAAGCAGGGCGCCGAGGTGTTAAAGAGCATTGATGCACTGATAGGCAGTACACCCAGCGCGGCCGAAGGGATTAGGACT
>JBFFMI010000171.1:0-5820 GCA_041554155.1 Anaerolineales bacterium | reverse complement strand
TCACCCGCCTCGATCAGCCCGTTGAGGAATGTGAGATCGGCGATCTTCAGTTTTGCGGAGCGCAATCCTGCCGCAGCCGTCCGGACTTTGATCCCCGGGCGGAGTGAGGTCCACAATGCCTGGAGCATGATACCGGGGGTCGGGACGGTCGTTATATAGATCCCGTTCGATTTCAGCAGCCCTTTGCATGCCTTGAAAGTCGTCTTGCCCACGGTGTCGAAAACGATGTCGAAGGTGTCGCCAATCTGGGTGAAGTCTTCCTGGGTGTAATCTATCACTCGATCCGCACCGAGCGCGCTTACCCAATCCAAGTTCGAGCTGCTGCATACCGCAACAACATCAGCTCCGTAGAATCTGGCCAGCTGCACCGCCGCGCTGCCGACTGATCCAGAAGCACCGTTGATAAGTATGCTCTGGCCACGCTGGATCTCTCCCCGATCGCGTAGAAATGGCAAAGCCGTCAGCGCGCCGTTCGGAATAGAGGCGGCTTCCTCGTGGGTCAGGTTGGTTGGTTTCAGGACCAACGCCCCTTTCTCCGACATACACTTGTACTGTGCGTACGCACCAAAGTTGTCAAAGCCATACACCTGATCCCCGACGTTAAAGCGAGTTACACCCTTCCCCAGTTCTTCGATCTCACCAGCTAGCTCCTGGCCCAGGATCGGGTTTCGGGGTCTGAAGAAGCCATTGAACCCGGGCGAGCGTCGCCAATCCGGTTCCTCCTTCACCACAGATGTCGCTCGAATTTTTATCAGCAGCTCGCCATCTGCGGGCGTTGGTTTGGAGACCTCCTTTAGCTGTAAAACCTCAGGCGGACCAAATTTCTCGTAGACTATCGCTCTCATACCTTGCTCACATCCTTCAACTTCATTCTTGGCTCTTGATGACTGAAATCACGACATTGCCCTTTTTATGACCCCTTTCAACATACCGATGCGCCTCAACGATCTGCTCCAGAGGATAAACCCGATCGACCACCGGCCTGAAGGCCCCCTCTTCAATCAACGCTTTCAAACTCCGCATCGCCCCCGCACCGGCCTTGCTATCCGAATCTGAATCCTTATGCACATCGAGATATTTGCCGCCCTCTTTCAAGAGCTTCGCGGCCGTTGCAGCTCGAAGCTTATGCACAGCATCCAGCACGAGATCATAGATCTGGTCGTCAGTTGTGAAATCCTCCCGGGTGTAATCGATCACATGATTGGCGCCCAACGATCGCACCAGCTCGACGTTGGCACCACTGCACACGCCAGTCACTTCCGCCCCGTAATACTTGGCTAACTGAACAGCATAGGTGCCCACACTACCCGAAGCACCATAGATCAGAACCTCCTGCCCCGGTTGGATGGCTGCTTTTTGCATCAGGGTCAGTGCCGTCATGCCACCGCCGGGCACGGCAGCAGCCTGCTCATACGAGAGGTTTTCTGGCATCTGTTCGACAAGGCCTTTGTTCGTCGTGCCTTGTTCCGGGAGACAGATATATTCGGCATAGGCCCCGAAACCAAAGCCGGCCAGCGCAAAAACCCGATCGCCAGCTTTAAAACGCGTTACTGCACGACCAACTGCTTCTACCTCTCCAGCCAGCTCCATGCCCAGAATGGGGATCCTCTTTGGCTTGAACACACCATTAACCAGGCGTGCGAGAAACGGATCCGGTTTACGCATGCGTATGTCACCAATATGAGCCGTCGTAGCGTGAATCCTGATCAGAACCTCGTCCGGCATCGGGGTGGGTTTTTCTACATCCTTGATTTGAAGAACTTCGGGTGGCCCGTACTTTTCGTAGACGATCGCCTTCATAGGTAAACCCCTCCCACAAAGACTATCGCGATAAAAATCCTGGGCGTCAAGTGAGTTTCGATGGGAGCTCTGCGCGCGCATTGCCCTCCCATTCGGCTAACGCAACCTTTTATCTGCGTCCTGCCGATTTCCAGATCAACTCTTTCTTCGTCGAAGCTGCATGGCGGATATTCATCGGTTACCAGCAGGACCGCGCACGTAACTTCCGGCAGCCTCTAGCGCAGTTACCGCGCGCGGAAAATGCTGGCGCGCTAGGTGGCATGCCGCACGACTTCCCATCGTGTCCCTGGTTATCATGAAATTCACCCCGGCGCCATGCTGGGGGCTTCAGACGTTGCAGGGCCACTCGAACGCCACTTTGCTCAACGATGAGGACCTACAACCTCCGGACACTCAGTAGGCACCTCTCCCCGCTAGCCGCAACTTAACGGAGCATGAGCTCCAGTGCTTCATCTTTGATTTGATGCACGATTTTGGAGGTCACAGCTTCTTCAGCATATTCAATGATCAGGCTTAGTTTCCCCGAGCAGGTGACGGCTCCAAGCACCAGGTTGACATGCGCTAAGGGAAGGCCTCCCCCCGGCTGCAGGATCAACCGTTCCAGCTCGAGATCTCCATAGTTTTTTGGGAAATCCAGGCGACCTAGATTGGTGATCGCCGTCCCCCATTCTTTGTGCTCTAAGGATTCAATCTTGCCTCGTTTCAGGACGTCCGAGACAACATCGTCATTCTTGCTGAAAGTGGAAAGCTTCCCATAGCGGCTTGAGTGCGGTGGAACAAGCCTCCCCAGTTTCTTGAAATTCATCGCCTCAAAGATGGTTGGTTCGAGATGGAGCCAATCGAGCATTTCTGCGAAAAGAAGCTTATTCACGTATTTCGATTGGATCTTTTTATGGAAGTTGCGTGCATTTTGCCAGAAGCTCTTCTTAGGATTGAACTTATAGTTGAACGCTATGCCTCCAGCATAATAGCCCACGCCCTCCCCAGGCGGGTTTTTGATGCGATCTCGAACGTTGCTGGCGACCATGTACCTTGAATGATATGGCCTCTCACCTTCAACCCGCCTTTGAGCGCCACCGAATGCGGTGGCTAAGGCCGAATTAACGGTTACGCCCTCTTCCCGACATCTTGCGACGAACGCCGACGTTTCTGCTTCTGAAAATTCAACTGGAAGCGTCTTATGGTGAAAGTGTTCCCAGTATGCCTTGCTGATGATCTCATAATCTATCTGATCGAATGTCTCTCTTTCTTCCACCCATTTCACATTCATGCGCTGGATGATGGCTTTGCGTAGACTGGAAGGCCTGATGTCCACAGGGAGATTACCCAGGTCGATGGGTACTGGCTCCTCAAGAATTGGTACATCCCCGGCAGGGTCGCCAAGATAGGTCATCATATCTCGTGCAAGATAAGCCAGAGACATCCCATCACAGATCATGTGATGACAAAGGATGATCAAATCCGAGGCTTCTGGCGCCCGGACCAGAATAAACCGGATCGCCGGTCGGCGTTCAAATTCAAATGGAACTCGGGATGCTTGCGCGTGGATCTCGATCCAGTCCGCTTCCGTTTTTCGGCGTATGACTTCAACCGGGATCTCTTCCACCCCTTCGGAGGTAAACCATTGTTGATGATTTTCGTCTTCGCGAATGCAGACCCGCAGGAGAATATGGCGTTGCTGCGCTTTATGCACGGCTGTCTTCACCAGATGCTCTGAGATATTGCCTTTGATTCGAGCGACCATGGTTACGACTGAAAAGGGTGATCGCGTAAAGAACATCTCTAGAGAGGTAGCTTTTCTCTTATAGACCATGCTTGATTGTCCTTCCTTCAAAAATAGTCCTCCCCTGGGGATCAAGCGACACGGGATCTCTCACGGGAATACCCTCCTTTTATACAACCAATAGGCCCACTGCAATCTGACGTCCGCCTGCCAACAAACAAACCGGGGCAAAAGTTAGATTTCAAGTCTTCAGTTATTTTTATCCAGTTGGTAGAGCGGTGAAAATCGAAGCCGTCGCAGGCATCCCTGTTCATACGCGGTCTCATGACGGAAAGACACATCCCGGCATGTCGGTTTTCCCTTGAAGGGACACCTTTTCTGAAGTAGACTACTTTAGTCATAATTTGTAAGTCCGGGGCACTGCTCCACCCCCCATCGAACTCCCTGGTGCCTCGACGGGGGACTGACTCCGCCGGATATGAGAATAGATGACTGCAGTCGCTGAGACCGAAAATCTGCCTGCCCCTTCCTGGGATAACCTATCCCGCACGGTGCTGGAACGGCTCCCGCTTCCCTTCCCTTTAATCGTTATCCTGGTGGCATTGCTGGTGATTGGTGAGCAGCTGCTGGAGGAATCGCTGCTGGGTCAGGTCTCGGGCTATTCGACAGTGCAGCGCCTGGGCAACCGGGCAGCCCTGCCGGCTTTATCGGTTTACCTGCTGGTCGCCAACCGGAGCTTGAAACGAAGGGTGATCGAGTGCCTGGATCTTCTACAGCCAAGTGTTCAGATCGATGCGCAAGCCTTTGAGCAGCTGAAGGACAACATGCTCAGGCCGCGGCGTGCGATCGAGATGATCCTGCTGCTCGTGTCGGCTGCGATCGTGTTGACACTCTTTCTGGTCATGCAGTACCCGCTGCCGATCTACACCACCCTCCCACTTCCCCCGCAACCTTTAAGTGCGGGATTCATCCTCACGATTTATATCCTGATCGGCTGGGTGGGTCTATCGCTGGTATACACCGGTTTGCAGCACTCAATATTTCTCAGTCAGTTATCGCGCCAACCGCTCAATATCAACGTCTTCGACCCGGAGAATCTCCTGCCTTTTGGGACAATTAGCCTGATTCACAACCTGGTGCTGGTAGGGATTCTTGTGATCCTGCTGGCCCTGCTTGGTCGCCCGACAAGTCCTGCCAGCTTCCTTGTGATCGCCCTGGCATCCGTGGGAAGTCTCTTGGGGTTGGTGCTGCCGCTACTGGGGGTCTTTCAACAAATGCGTCGCGCCAAGATCAAGGCCCTTAATGGGATATCCGAACAACTGCTTCAGGCGCAGGATGTACTCCTGCGCCTGAAGGATCCGCTCGACGAGAACGTCAGCGAGCTCAACGCACGCACCACCGCGCTGGTCAACCTGCGCAAGACGATCCTTGAATCGCCCAATTGGCCCTTCCGCAGCAACACCGCCTTGATGCGGGCCGTGATCGCTGCGATGAGCCCGATCATCTACTTCGTGCTGATCGAGCTTGTGCGCGAGTATATTGTCCCGCTCCTGATCGGTTGATCCAACCAGAAGCTCCTGGCAATTAGCTTAAAGCATCCTTTGCCTTACCAGGCGGACATGGCCATGATCGATTGGTCGGTGTACCCCTCGAACTGTCCTACCCACTCATCGACAGCCGCTGGGTCCAATGACTTCAAATGCTCAACCTGGCTCTCTGTCAGGTGCACGCCAAAGCGATTGGCGGCGGCCTGCGGGTTTTCCAGGAGCTTCGCCCGGAAATCAGGATCTAGGAAGGCCCTGCCCGCTAAAAACGTTGCGAATTTCGGTCCTTGTGCTCTTTCTTGTTCTTCCATTTTGTTCTCCTTTGACGGTTTTTGAAATCAGGTGGTCATACGGGGAAAAACAGCGCCGTTCCCTGCATGAGATACTGCTGGATACCTTCGAGCGTCTGCGCTCCAGTCTCATTGGCTTGACCGGCAAGCGCACGCAGATGTTGTGCAAATGTTTCCATGCCGAGGGCCTGCGCAGCGTCTGCACCGCGTACTAGTTCCTGGATCACGAGCGCGCTATAGGATTGCACATCATGGATCTGGATCAGCGCCCGCTGGATTTGCTGGCGTATTGTGTCGTGATCCGGGTTCTCAGGCTGGTTTTCGAGCATCGCCGCGACGAAAAGATTCGGCCGACCGGCAGCAAGGTCATCTGCCCAATCCTTCATGTGGTCGTACAGCACTGCTGCACTGAGGTAGTGACGCACGGGCTTTTCCATCGCGCCATGCTCAGGGATTCCAGGAC
>JBFFMI010000170.1:0-5956 GCA_041554155.1 Anaerolineales bacterium | reverse complement strand
GATCACGATCGCCTTAAATGTCTGTCACTTTCCTCGATAGCATCTCCTTCCCATCCGTGTCTAGGGAAATCATAGATGGGAGCTGTAAGGAAGGTTTTAGAGACTCATGAAGGAGTTATGAAGGTTTGGCCCACAGGAGATACGGGCGCGAAGGAGGCTGCGCGCCATCCGGATGTATTCGAGCCAATCCCCACTTCAAGGCGACATCCAAGGCCAACGACATGCCTGAATAAATACCTGAAAAATACTTGATAAAACATTTGCATAGTGTATAATGTGAGCGTGCTCGAGGTATGACTAGAGGCCCAGGAGGCTCTGAATACGTCAAACGTACACAGAATCGATCATGAAGGCTTGCTTTTCGAGCCTTCTCAAATATGCAAGGGAGAATGTCAAACATGGAAGAGATGAAAACTTCGGAAGCAACGGCGGAGTCCAGGAAGTTCGGCGGGTTACGTCGCTTCAACGCAGTAATGGGATTCTTGCACTTAATCCAGGGCATCCTGATGATCGTACTGAGCAATGATACGACCTATCCGGTGTTCACCAACTATTTGAAATTCGATCTGGATACTTTTTCCTTAGTGCCGAATAACCAGCTGCTTTACGATCTCCGCTTTGGCCCTGCTGTTGCCGTCTTTCTACTGCTCTCGGCTGTGGCGCACTTTTACCTGGCAACCATCGGCTACAAGCGCTATGTGGGGAATCTGAAGATGGGTATGAACCCTGTGCGGTTCTATGAGTACGCGCTGAGCTCATCCTTGATGATCGTACTTATTGGCATGCTGGTGGGGATCTGGGATCTGGGCACGCTGATCCTGATGTTCGGCATCAACGCCATGATGAACCTCTTCGGTATCGTGATGGAGATGCATAACCAGACGACGGAAAAGACGAACTGGACAGCCTTTATCTATGGTTCGATCGCCGGCATCTTTCCCTGGATCGTCATCGTGCTTTACTTCGTTGGATCGATTACATCCTCGGGCGCTGAGCCACCGGCATTCGTGTACGCCATCATTCCTACGATCTTCGTCTTCTTCAACATCTTCGCCGTGAACATGGTGCTGCAATACAAGAAGGTGGGTCGCTGGAAGGACTATCTCTACGGAGAACGTGTGTATATCATTCTAAGCCTGGTTGCGAAGACCGCACTCGCCTGGCAGATCTTTGCCGGGACCCTGGCGCCGGTCTAAAAATCACCGAACGAACTTTCCTCGTTCTTCGGGTTCTAGAAAAAATTCAGTGCTCATCCTTGAGCACTGAATTTTTATATTAAAAGGCTCGTCTGTCCACTGGCACGGTGATTGCAACCTATCCGACCTGGGCACTGTGCAAACAGGCTGTCGTTAAAGCCAACCTGCACAAATCATTCAACCCACTGAAGGGGACCAAAGGAGATAAGACCATGACGGAAGATAAAACAAAGGTGTTAAACCTGATGCGGTTCTGGCTTTTCGGAACCTTTGTGATCGTGTTTGCAGCGGTCACCATATACATCGGGTTGTTCACGAACCAGGATTGGATGATGGCTTTGCGAGCGGGTTTTCCGATCTGGGGCATCGTAGGAGTTTTGTGTGTGGTCTGGTTCTACGGCTACAAATACTGGGCCAACCGCAACGTTGAGAAGGAGCCCAAGGAGCCTCCTGCGGCAACCTTCTAGCTTGGTACCCCTGTGGGGTTGTAAACAGTGCATGCAAGAGGTCGGGCACCCGGCCTCTTTTCCTTTTCAGTCTGGATGAGAATGATGCTCTGGTTCGATAAAAAATCCTTAGAATCGACGTAAAATCGTACAGCGTATCTTTTGTATGAAGCGAGGTGAATTGAAAAGATGAAACGAATCTCAAGGTTCTTTACAGAGCTCAGCCGGGGTTGGGTCGCCGTTTTTGCGGTGATCGTATTTGTGATGTTCATGGCCCTTGTTTTGCCAGGGCAGGCTTCCCAGGCTGAATTGGTCAGTGATGGAGCAGGTTCGCCAGATACCTCCTTCTGGTATTCAAGTGATGAGCTACTTCAAATTGCTGAGGCCTACGGGGAAGCTGGACGGGCAGCTTACGTGCGGGCGAGATGGACATTCGATTTGGTCTACCCGCTGGTTTATGCCTTCTTCCTCATCACTGCAATAAGCTGGTTTTTTGCTTCCAGATTTCCAAAGGGATCCTCCTGGCACCTTGCGAATTTAATCCCGTTTGTCGGGATGCTCTTCGATTATCTTGAAAATTCTGCAACAACGCTTGTTATGACGCGTTTTCCAGATCCCGCACCCATTGCCACAAATCTCGCACCGCTGCTGACATTGCTGAAATGGGTTTTTGTTGGTGGCAGCTTTGTCGTCCTTCTGATTGGATTGGTAATGTGGGTAACCTCACGCCTACGCAAACGCTAAATGGCTTAACGTGGTTGCATCTGATTCGAAGTTATTCGTCTAACTGGTAGCCTTGATGGCGATCTTGCCTTGTTACGTTTTCGTAACAAGTTGTGTCCATTCAACGATCTAGCTGACATCAAGTCGTCACTTGATGGTGTCATTATTGTTTCACCGTTTATGACAACGACACGAGATGTCTTTGGAGGTTGAACGATGAAACAGTCAGGAAAGACAATGGCGATTGAGACGAAAGCAAGCCATACCCAAGTGATCAAAACTTTTCTCATCCTTGTCTACATCACAGCGATCCTTGCAGCCTCGCTGCTTTTGGTGAGTTGTGGCTCATTTGATATTTCACTCGAGGGCAATCCAGAGGGACCCTTGCCAATAGCCACGGAAGAAGTTGAGGATCCCGTGTTGGAGCCGGAGCTATCTGTGGAGGACGACCAGGGTCAGGATGGACAGGGCCCCTTCTATATTGGAGAGCCCTTCAGTGTAGGAACATCGGATGAAATTACGGTGCTGCAGGTGAGGGAAGGTGTCGCTGGTTTTACCCAATCTCCGGTTGAAATGGGAGTCTTATGGGATTACAGTGGGCCTAGCGGAAAGATAGCCTATGCCAGCGAGTTCTACCATGCTTCACGTGCTTTCAGCCGCAGTGTTACCGACCTGTGGATCTATGATTACGCTACCGATACAACGGAACAATGGCTACAGGATGATGTCGGGCGGGCCTACTGGTCCCCGTACATCCCTGATTCTTTGGAGCCTCAACAGTTAGTGGCAGCCATTTTCGATTCCGACATCGGCGCTTTTGATCTGGTGCTTGTCGATGGCCCAGATCAAACACGCAAGATCGCGGAATGCAGCTCGGAGGAGTTTTCCTTTTCGCCGGATGGCTCCCGGATTGCATATAAGTCCGGGTGGTACAACGAGTCCCAACCTCGCCCCGATGAGTGCAGCGGTGTTTTTATTATTGAGCTTGAAGATGGCTCGATACGTCGATTGACCAATACTGATCCGTTGGCGACCGGTGGCTGGTACCGCGATCAGCCACTGTGGGGAGAAAGCTTGGACGCGTTGTTGTTCAAGTCGTTTAATGAGGACTCAATCTTCAACATTGTCCCTCTTGGTGGTACGGAGTGGTCCCAGGTGGGCATCGCGGAATCTATCCAAGAAGACTATCTTCCGACACCCTTTTTCTCCATCTGGTCAGACGCGCATCGGTCGGTCATCGGCCAGACTGAAGGGATGATGGATCCACATGCGGTTTGGGTCTATCGGCTCTCCGCCGATGGTGCCCAGATTGAGGATGCCTTTCGAGTGGATTGGGGTGAATTCCGGCATGACCTGCTCCTTCTCGGATGGTGGGAGCCTGGCGAAAGTGTGCTCATCCGAGATATCTCAAACCCAAGTGACCTTAACCCACTGGGCGAAGTCGTCGTATGGTCACTGAGTGAACGCAGGGTGATGAAAACTGTATCGATTAAACCAGATATACCTATAGCACTTTACCCTGAAGATATCAGTACGGGGATTGCCGAGCTTGATGTTGTCCTGGCGGCCTTTTTAAGCGGCTCGGCTGAAGATCGAGCCCGGTTAGCGCAGACAGTCATTGAGGGATGTACGACCGATTCGTTTGCCTATGGCCCTCCGCCTTGTGAAGTGGGAATGGCAGAAGGTACGCTCGTCGAGCGTTTCCCTTATATGCAGTATCGTGAAGAGCGGTATGAAACGCCGGAAAACATCACCACGCTCATGGATTTTGAGGTTGCCGGTTTATACGCGATTTACCGCATACTCTCAAGTCCACTTGACAGCGGATTTGCCTCTGATCATGAATACGTGACAGCGCTTGTTTCCGCGGAAGGACACAAGTTAGTCTTAGTTAGTTCGGTGTTGGGCCGAGTTCAGCGCATAGATTTCTGGGAATTAACCCCCCCCGAAACCCTCGATCGGGCAAGCGTTGAATATCTATTACCGCCGCTGGATTAATAGGGAACCGTGACGAAGGATGCTAAAGATGAATATGTCTCTCTCCCGATACCTTGTTCTAGGAACGATCACCAGCTTGTTTGTGGGGGCTTGCAACCTCCCACTGGGGCGGGCTTCACTTGAAATCGAAACCGCTACCCCTACCGTAATTGATGTTTCAGCGCCTACAATCGAAGCGGTGCTTCAAGGAAGTGGTGCACCCACGGTTGAAGCCACCGCAGCGACGTTCCAGCTTGCTGTTTACCCACTCGAAACTCGAACGGGATGGCCCGATCTCGACCTGATCATCGATGCCGTCCTGAAACATGATTTTGAGGCGTTGCGTGGATTGACCCGCTATACCCAGGTCGGCTGCACGCATTTTGAGGGGCTAGGAGGACCTCCACTATGTCAGCCTGATGAAGCTGAAGGGGAAATCGTTGAGGTGGTTCCATTTCTTGGACCTGGTGAGGGATCTCATCAGCGCAGAGAAGAATATGAAGCTTGGTCTGGACCTGACGCACTGGGGCTCCTGGCCGTCTACGCCCCCTCAGAGTCGGTCTTCTCAGATGAAAGCTTTCCAGTGGGAGAGTTCGCTATCGTGTTCTTAGATAGCACGGGTATCTCCGACCTGACCTTGCAGGTTCGCGCAGGTCGCGTAATCCGTTATGACTATGGCGCACCCGGAACCCTGGAAAACAAGCTCTCCAACAATGCGGCTGAGGTGCTCCTGCCGCTATCCTTCAACCGTACCACCCCCACCCCGCTGCCATGGAACATGTTTGCTTACGATCGCTTTAGTTTCCTTTACCCGCCCACGTTGACCCTCTCGGATGGAGCGGGGGAGCAGATCTGGAGATTGGGGGACCAGATCGAGTTTTTCATTCCAGATGGCATATCTTGGGTAGCTTGCTTCGATCAAGCACTCGGTGACTGCCCGGTTAAACAAGAAGATAGCCAGGTAGAGATTAATGGTCTGCCTGCCCGCCGTGTGAAAGGGTATATTGGGGCGGTTGGTGGTTATATCCCTCAGGAATTTCTTACCTATATTTTTACTCTGGATGATGAGCAACTTGTTTTCACCGTATATGCGCTGCCCTTTGATACACCATACCAACAGATCACGCAGATATGGCCACTGGAAGGGATGGCGCTCGAACTCTTTGAGCGAATGGTGGCTACGGTCTCCTTGAAACCGTAGTCTCCAACTGCAGCGCTTGACATATCGATAAACTTCGATATAATCATGGTGATGGTCAATCTGGAGCAAATCCCTGAAACTGTTACCTTTGCCAAGGCGTTGGCAGACGATACGAGGCAGCGCATTATGGAGTTATGCTGCTGCAACCCCATGACGGTGAACGAGCTGGTTGATGCGATGGGCATAGCCCAGCCAACTGTCTCACACCATCTGGCGATCCTGCGAAACGCCGGCCTGGTTCATGTTGAACGACAGGGGAAGCACATCCTGTACCAGATCAATCAGCAGCGTCTTGCCGAAAATTGCTGCCAGGTGGCGCGAGTCTTTGCGCCCGGGATTGATGTAGAAGTTTCCGAAAGTAAGGCGTAAGCCTCTTTTTTTGACAAAACATATCGAAATATATGAATATATCT
>JBFFMI010000169.1:0-5958 GCA_041554155.1 Anaerolineales bacterium | reverse complement strand
CAGCGAGATGGGTGCCATCGCCTCGGGTACGATGGAGTACATCAATGTGAGCGGCGACCTGGTCCTGGCCGCCTACGAATGGATCCCGGAATGGGAGATGGGCATCGTCGCTGAACTCCCCCAGGAAGATATCTTTGCGGAAGTGAATGCGCTTGCACCCTTTACCGCTTTGACCATCGCGGCAGCTCTGGCCCTCGTCGCCTTGCTGGTACCCCTCGCAACCCGTCAAGCGATACGCCCGTTGGCGAGCCTCACCGCACTTGCAGAGAATTTCGCCATGGGCGATCTCTCGGCAAGGGTCGAAGCCGTCCGGGAAGATGAAATCGGCCGTCTCGCTCGAACCTTCAATCAAATGGCGGAGGATCTGTCCGAACTTTACCGCTCTCTCGAGCGGCGTGTCGAAGAGCGGACACGTCAAATCCGCACGGCGTCTGAAGTCGCACGTGATGCCGTTGCTATTCGAGATGTTGAAAAACTTCTTGAGGAGACCGTGAACCTGATCACCGCCCGTTTTGGTTTCTACCATGCAGGGGTCTTTCTCATCGATCGGGATCGAGAGTATGCAAGCCTGCGGGCTGCCTCTTCTGCTGGCGGTAAAGCCATGATCGCTCGCGGCCACAAATTACCGGTGGGCAAAGTCGGCATTGTGGGGTATGTGACCGGAACCGGAAAACCACGCATCGTTCTCGATGTGGGGGAGGATGCAGTGCACTTTGCCAACCCGGATCTCCCCGACACCCGATCCGAGATGGGACTTCCGCTCTGGGCTGGTGATCAAATAATTGGCGCACTCGACGTGCAGAGTAAAGATCCAGACGCTTTCGGAGACGAAGATGTTCTGGTGTTGCAAACCATGGCTGACCAGCTTGCTGTCGCCATTGAGAACGCAAGGCTAATTGGCGAGCTGACGGACTTTTCATCCCGCAATCGCATTGTTATTGATGTCTACAACGAGCTCAGTACGAAAACTCGCTTTGACGAATTGCTCCGCCATGCGAGCGAGATCATTCGATCAGCATTTAGCTTCAATCGCGTCGCTATCGGCCTTGTCGAAGGTGCGGAAGTTGTCGTGCGCAGCGCTGCTGCTGAAAAAGGTATTGAAGCTGCCCCACTTGGGATACCGGTAGCCCTCGATCGCGGTCCACTCGGTCGTGCCATCACCACCAAACAAGCTGTAACGATCCCTGCTAATGGGGGTGCACGCGAGCAGGGCAGCCGCATTACTCACTCCACGATCGCGGTACCACTCATCTCACGCGATCAAGCCATTGGCGCGTTGGCTGTGGAAACCACTGCAATGCAAGCCTTGGATCACCGGGACGTGGAGATCCTCGAACTCGTTGCCAATCAGGTTGCAGTGGCTCTCGAAAACGCCCGCTTGTTTGAAGAGACCCAGAGCAGCTTGGAACAGCTGGACTCATTGGTGCGCCGTCAAACGGCTGAGAACTGGGAAGAGCTACTTGAGGTGATCGCACAGGATAAGGAAGCTAAATTCGCCGAATATGCTGGCGCTCGATACCCGGAAGCTGTCGTAGATGGCGGCGATAACATGGAAACCGCCATAGCCGTGCGCGGCCAGGTTGTTGGGAAATTGAATGTGCTGGCAGAAAAACCGCAGGCCTGGTCGACCGACGACCGGGAGGTTCTTGAAGCAGTAGCAGATGAAGTGGCTGTTGCCCTCGAACAAATGCGCCTGCTGGAGGAGCTTCAACGACGCGCTGCTCAGCTGCAAACGGCGGCTGAGGTCGCTCGGGACGCCTCTGGCTTGTTGGATGTCGATACACTCCTATCCAGGACAGTGCATCTCATTCGGGAACGCTTCAATTATCACCATGTCGCAATTTTCTTGATTGACGATAGCAGGGAATTCGCCGTGATGACCGAGGTGAGCGGGCCAAAGGGAGAAGAGCTGCTCAAAGAGAAGCACAACCTGGGCGTTGGATCCGAATCGATCATTGGATCGGTAACCGGGACCGGCGAGTACTACGTGGCCGATGACGTCAATGAGGATCCACTCTATCAACCGCACCCGCTGCTTCCTGAAACCAAAACAGAGCTGGGAATTCCGCTAAAAGCAGGCGATCGTGTAATCGGGGCGCTGGATGTGCAACATACGATTGCCCATACGTTCTCCACGGATGATATTGCTGTGCTGCAGATCCTTGCCGATCAGCTTGCCGTTGCGATTGAAAATGCCCGCCTGTTCGAAGAAACGTTGAGGCGCGCCCAGAGAGAACAGACGGTATCTGAACTGACGAGTGAAGTCCGAGCTCACGAGGATCTATCTGATATGTTGGAAACTGCTGTGCGCGAGATGCGCCAAGCCTTAGGGGCAAAGCGCTCCCGCATCCGCCTCTTCGATCAGGATCTTCCTGCCAAAGATCAACAAGATGACGGTCCCGTCCAAGCGGACCCAACAAACCAGGACTGACCCTTAAATAGGGGTTGAGAAAGTTAGAAGCATGACCATCACGATCGCAATTGCCAATGCTAAAGGCGGTGTCGCCAAGACAACCACTACGCTCTCACTCGGTGCTTCTTTCGCCGCAGCGGGCAATCGTGTGCTACTTGTAGATCTAGACCCACACGCAAACCTGACCATCTCATTGGGGATGAAACCAGCATCTATTCCCAACACCATCGCTGATGTTTTTATCGGTAGCCAGACGATTCAGGCGATCGCCCGCAATACGAGCCAAGAGCGGATGTCCATTGCCCCATCCAATCATGACCTGACTATGGCGGAGACCCATCTTGTCGTCCGGGAAAATTATCAGCGGTTGCTCAGCGGAGCGTTACAAGCCTTGCAAGGGTATGATTTCATTCTGCTTGATTGCCCGCCCACTTTGAGCGCGTTGACACATAATGCCCTGGCGGCCGCAGATTTGCTGATTATTCCCACACAACCAGAATATTTCTCAGCACATGCGCTGCGAGACATGCTCAATTTAATACTAACCATCCGCAAAGACCATAATCAGCGCCTGCGCTATCGTATCCTTCTAACCATGCTCGACAAGCGTAATCGCATACATCTCAGCCTTGCCCGGCAAATTCGAATCGCGTTCAATGAAGCCACATTCCAAACTGAAATCGAGATTGACACTCGGCTACGTGAAAGCCCGATCTTCGGCCAACCCATAAATCTTTACGCTCCTTCAAGCCGTGCTACCCAGCAGTACCGAGAATTATCAACAGAGTTAGGTCAATTTATTCATGAGTTCAATTAAGGGTATCCAACAACGTCTTGAGAACCTTTTCGCGGGCGTCGCGGATGCGATCCCGACCACCGGTCCTCTAGACCGTACAGCCACACCACGCACGGTTTCTCGGCCACGCGGTTGGGTGTGGGAATTGGATCTTGAGGGTGTGTACAGCTGGGCTAGTCCAGAGATCGAACGCATTCTGGGCTTCACCAGTGATGAAGTCCTGGGGCAGCGCTTCGAAAGCGTCGGATTTGAAGAAGACGTCGCCAAACTTGTTCGGACACAGCTTGAAACCGGAGAGCAAATTCAACAGCTGCTCGTGCAAGCCACTCATAAACATGGGCGCAGCTTCAAGATCCTGATTCGGGCTATGCACCGAATCGATGCTGCAGGTGCCCCTCTTGGCTATCGCGGCGTTTCCCAGCTGGTCGAGCTTGAAACGACCATCCCGGAACGATTGGTAGTCGAAGTCCCAACACCTGCGGACGAAATTGGCGCGACCACACCGCCCAAGTATGCCCCTGGTTGGGGTGCAATCCTGGGCTTCGAAGATGTCGAGGGAGATATTCATCGACTTGAAGATGGCAAAGAAACCCTGGAGACTAGACGCGAGCAAGGGGAAAATCGGCTCGTCATCCCGCTGCAGGTCCAGGATGAGATCATCGGGGAAATTGAGCTCGAAAGTAAAATGGATGGTAGTAGCTGGCAAGAAGAGGACCAGGCGTTGGCAAATGCGATAGCCCACGAACTGGCGATCACACTACAAGATGCGCGTTCCTACCAGCTGACACAGCAAGCGCTGGAGGAGATGCGTGAGGCAGATCGTTTAAAGAGCCAATTCCTGGCAAACATGAGCCATGAGCTGCGCACACCACTTAATTCGATCATTGGATTTTCCAGGGTCATCCTAAAAGGCATTGATGGCCCAGTCACCGAGACCCAGGAACAGGATCTCAGTGCTATCTATAACGCTGGCCAACATCTCCTTGGTTTAATCAATAACATCCTGGATATTTCGAAGATCGAAGCCGGAAAAATGGAACTCGCCTTCACCGATGTCGATTTGAGTGAGATTATTCGCGGCGTCATGGCTACGGCGGTTGGATTGGTAAAAGACAAACCAATCGAATTGATCACGGACATTCCCGAGCAACTTCCCTTCGTACAGGCTGACAATATCCGCATCCGCCAGGTGCTACTTAACCTTGTATCGAATGCAGCAAAATTCACTGAGGAAGGCCATATCGGAGTATCGGCACGGACGATTCGTCGTGGCAACCAAAACGAACTTGTGATCGCTGTATTCGACACCGGCCCTGGCATTGATCAGCAAGACCAGGAGCGGATCTTCGAGCCGTTCTCTCAGGTAGACGCTTCTCCTACCCGGAAAACTGGCGGTACTGGCCTGGGCCTATCCATCTCAAGGCACCTGGTAGAACTTCATGGTGGTGTCATTTGGGTTGAAAGCATACCGGATGAGGGCAGCACTTTCGCCTTTACACTGCCCTATGATCCCGATTTGCAGTTCACGCGATCATCTGCGCCTCTCGTCCTCGGTGTGGATTTCGACCCTGCATCACTCCTGCACTATCGACAATCCCTGGAAGCCTCCGGTTATCGCTTCCACGCGCTGTCACGACCTGATCAAACCATAGAGGTGACCAAAGCGCTGCAGCCGCAGGCGATTTTGCTTGATTTGATGAGCACGGAAGAACAACCCTGGTATCTCCTCAATGCGATTGCAGAAGACCCGTCACTCCAAGCCATACCAACGCTGCTCAGCGATTATGATGACCACAAAGATGAGGGGATCTTGTTCCCGGTCATCTTCTGGCTTACACGCTCACTAACGCCAGAAGAGTTTTGCGCCAGAATTGAGATGCTCGCTTCCGAACCATCGGTTAAACCAAAAGTCATTTTCCTTGACGAGGGTACGCCGCTCTGGTCGGATTTGATCAACGGAGTTGAAGCCCAATCCTGCCTTGATCTGATAAGAGTGACCGAATTGAAGGATTTTAAGACTGTTATGGAAGATTCGCATGCGAAGCTGATTGTGCTCGAACTTTCCGGTTCGACCTCAATGGGAGCCGAAGCCATAAATACGTATGGCCATCTTGCTCTCTCCCTCGACAACACCCTCATCGGGTTGCTGCCCGACGATCTTTCATCAACCACGGTTCAAGAGCTTGCTTCGCTGATCGAAACCTGGAAACATTCCCAAACCATTCCACGTGGCCCTCACCTTGAGTCGATATTGAATCAACTCCAGGTACGCTTACCCATCCGCTCATGAGCGCTTTGCCTTGCGAACAGGCGGAAAACGACAATGCGTGATGAAATCGAAAACGATCACACTAAAGGTGTCAAGTTCTGGGTTGCATGCGAAGAGTGTCATACGCAATCCACATTTAAGCCCCTAGAGACAAAATGCCCATCGTGTGAAAGCGATTGGCGATCTATTCGTTACGATCTGGAGAGCGCGAAAAGCGCGTTCTCATCCAACCTCGCGCATCGTCCTAACAACTTGTGGCGCTACCTCGATTTGCTACCGCTTCAATCTGTTGAACCTACTTTTGGTTTCCATGCAGGGGGTACCCCGCTCCTTCGCGCTGAGCAACTGGGCTTACTGTTAGGGCTGGATCATCTGTATATTAAAGACGAGCGCCAGGGCCCTACAAACTCTTTCAAAGACCGCCAGGCAGCCGTCTCCACCGCTGTGCTGCTTGAACACGAATTAAATCAGGCCGTGATT
>JBFFMI010000168.1:0-5972 GCA_041554155.1 Anaerolineales bacterium | reverse complement strand
CTCACCCTGCACAGGTCATCGCGAGGAGCGCAGCGACGAAGCGATCTCCCCCACCATCCAACATGGATGGCAGGAACACACGTACCATTGTCGCAGGGAGAATGCTACGGCACCCAAGGCGCCTCGCACTAACAACGTAGGAAAAAAGCGATCAGTCACATCGCTAAATCTTGCGCATCCAAAGGGCTCGAACATGGTTAAAATAGGGGGTCGAACGAACGATCGCCCGCAAGGAAAGGACTTATTGCATGAGCATCACACGCGAAGAGGTATTCGAATACCACCGTCGCGGTCGGCCGGGGAAGATTGAGGTTGTGCCCACCAAGCCACTCGATACCCAGCGCGATCTATCACTGGCCTACTCACCCGGTGTTGCCCAACCTGTTATCGAAATTGAGGCGCGACCGGATGCCGCCTACGAGTTCACCGCACGCGGCAACCTCGTGGGGGTGATATCCAACGGGACGGCAATCCTCGGATTGGGTGATCGTGGCGCCCTCGCCTCCAAACCGGTTATGGAAGGCAAGGGTGTCTTATTCAAAGCCTTCGCCGACGTGGACGTCTTTGATATCGAGGTCGAGACTCGTGATCCAGACGAGTTCATCCAGGTGGTCGCCAACATCGCACCAACTTTCGGCGGGATCAATCTCGAAGACATCAAAGCGCCAGAATGTTTCTATATCGAGCAAACCTTAAAGGAACAGCTTGATATACCCGTCTTTCATGATGACCAACACGGCACCGCAATCATCTCAGGCGCTGCGCTCCTGAACGGCCTCGAGCTGACCGGCAAAGAACTCAAGAATATCCGCATCGTGGTTTCCGGCGCCGGAGCCTCCGCGATATCCTGTTCAGACCTGGCTGTCCGTTTGGGGGTGAAGCGAGAGAATATCACTTTGGTTGATAGCCGTGGAGTAGTCTATCAGGGCCGCGAGCAGGGCATGAACCCCTACAAGGCACGTTTCGCCGTCGAGAGCGATGCCAGGGATCTGGCGGATGCGGTCAGGGGCGCTGATGTATTTTACGGACTCTCCGTTGCCGATCTCCTGACGCCCGCCATGGTCAAGACCATGGCCGAACAGCCGCTGATCTTCGCTATGGCCAACCCGGATCCGGAGATCAAGTATGAACTCGCTAAAGAGACCCGCCCCGATGCGATCGTCGCCACGGGTCGCAGCGATTATCCCAATCAAATCAATAACGTGCTCGGGTTCCCCTTCATCTTTCGCGGCGCACTGGACGTGCGTGCTTCGGCGATCAATGAAGAGATGAAAGTGGCTGCTGCGAAGGCCCTGGCTGCGCTCGCCAAAGAAGATGTGCCTGATAGCGTGCTTCAGGCATACAATGTCGAGCGCTTGAAATTCGGACCCGAGTACATCATTCCCAAACCCTTCGACCCGCGTGTGCTGTTATGGGAGGCACCAGCGGTGGCCGAGGCAGCCATGGCAACAGGTGCCGCCCGCCAGCAAATCGATCTCCAGGCTTATAAAGAGGAGCTCGCGCAGAGGCAGAGCAAGGGAGCCAGAGTCCGTCAGTACATCATGAATAAGGCCCGTAAAAGCCCGAAGCGGATTGTCTTTGGCGAGGGAGAAGAACCCAAGATTATTCGGGCGGCAACCCAGGTAATCGAGGAAGGGATCGGTCACCCGATCCTCCTCGGCCGTAACGATGTCGTCTGTGACCAGTTGGAACAGCTAGGCCTGGATTGCGACCTCGAAGTCATCGATCCCGCCAACGCTGAGATACGAGGCGAGCTCGCCGCTGAACTCTACAGGCGCAGGGAGCGCAAAGGGATCACCGAGCAGCACTCCCGCAGGATGGTGCAGAATCCGAATTTCTTTGGTCCGCTCATGGTCGCAAAAGGTTATGCCGACGCCTTCGTATCCGGCCTGACCTATGACTATCCAGATGTGATCCGCCCTGCCCTGCAGATCTTCCACACAAAAGATGGCTCAAAGCGAGCAGCGGGGGCATATTTGATCATCGTCGAGGATCATGTCTACATCTTTACCGATGCTACGGTGAATATCGATCCCAGCGCAGAGGACCTGGCTGAAGCGGCATGCCTGGCTGCTGAATTCGCCGAAGAGCTCGAGATCGAACCACGTGTGGCTTTGCTCTCGTTTTCGAACTTCGGCAGCACCCGCCATCCACTGTCCGACAAGGTCCACCAGGCTGTGAAATTGATCCGGGCGAAACGACCCGATCTGCAGGTCGATGGCGAGATGCAGGCTGATACGGCCGTGGTGCCAGAGATCGTCGAAAAGCGCTACCCCTTCAGCAAAGTGCGCGATGCAAACGTCCTGGTCTTCCCTTCGCTCGAGTCGGCGAATATCGCCTACAAGCTACTGACTAGATTGGGAAATGCGCAGGCGATCGGACCGATCCTGCTGGGTATTGATGCCCCGATTCATGTACTGCAAACAGGAGATGAGGTGGCCGACATCGTGCGAATTGCGGCCGTCGCGGTAATGGATGCTGGCACTCGCGCGCACGCAAAGCGCTAAGTTGTTTGTGCAGCGGTCATTCATTCATCATTTTTTAAGATGGTGTCCGGTTTAACATCATCTCCCCTGCAATGGCCAACTAAACTTGGGTCTTGACAAAATGTCTTATTTTCATCTATAATTTACCGAACGTTCAGTAACTATTAGATGGAGTGACTATGGCAAAGGGACGAAGGCAGCGCGATAAGCACCAAACGATCAAGGATGTCCTCACTGCGGCCACTCACCTTTTTAGCGAAAAAGGCTTACATGGCACATCCCTCCGAGATATCGAAGAAGCTTCAGGCGTCTCAAAAGGTCTGATCATGCATCACTTCGAATCCAAGGAAAATCTCTATGCTGCAGTACAAGATCGCCTCAATCAGACATACGTTAACTGGATGGCAACAGAGCGCGATGCTAGCGCAGGGCTGACCGAGGCGATAAGCAATGGCATTCGCGGTTCTCTAGCTTACTTGACCACGAACATTCATTTTCGGCGTATCGTTTTGTGGTCCTACCTGGAGGGCCAGGAGAGAACAACGGAACTGGATAAGCGCTTCACCTCCAGCTTGATCGAATCGATGCGTGCAGGCCAGGAGACCGGTTTGGTTAGAGATGATGTGAAAGCTTTTGTCCTACCTTTTATTATTCGTGGCGCCATCGACTATTGGATCCGCAGAGAATCGCTAAGAGGAGAAATCTATGTAGAAAACGAATATGATGATGAGATTACCGATGAGGATCTCGTGAAAACGCTCGTCAAACTCATCCTCGCCTAAATATTTTTTGATCAAATTACCAAACGTTCAGTAAATAGGAGTGAACATCATGCAAACCCACTTTATCCCTACACAAAAGGCCTTGCGACTTACCGGAAGCCTGGCATTCTTCCTGGCAGTACTCACTGTGCTAAGCTCTACCATTGCATACGTAAGTCTGAACGCAGACTTTTCGATCTTTACAACATACCTGAGCGATATCGGAGATACGCCGGGTTGGCCGCAAGTGCTTTTCAACTCTGGCACCATCCTCGCTGCCCCACTCCGCTATACCATCATTGTCCTACTTGTAGTGCGCTTGCGCAGCTTTCACGAAAACAGCCGCAAGTTTGAGATTGCAGTTCTATCAATCGGCGCGATGTCCACCTTGGGCACAATCCTTATGACTGCGGTGCCTTTCAGCTTAGGTCCAATACTCCATAAAGCCGGGATCGGCTTATATTTTCTCGGCGTTGTCTTTCTTCAAACGCTCGTGGGAATGAAGGAATTATCCATCAGAAATCTCCCGCGCAGCCTACCGCTATGGAGTTTCACTGTCGTGCTTTCCTACCTCGTGTTCTTCGTATTGGTTATCCTTTACGAAGCCGGGGCTGTCGGGCGGAACACGCCGGTGTTCTTTGAATGGATGTGCTTCTTCACCTCAATGGGTTGGCTCCTAAGCCACACGCTGCTGCTTGGCCGCAAGACGATTGACGCATAATCACAGGCGCACAAAAAACAGACCAGCGCTTCTCGAAGACTGGTCTGTTTTTTTGCTTGATTCGATGCCGGAACGGATGACCAACTTGCCGGAGCGATTCGCTTCTATTAGAATCCTTTCCAGGCCCCTGTAGCTCAGTGGATAGAGCGCTGCCCTCCGGAGGCAGAAGCCGGCGTTCGAGTCGCCGCAGGGGTACAGGAACCGCCCGGGAGTGATCCCGAGCGGTTCTTTTCATTGAATGGATTGTCACAGACCAGGAAAACTTCCTATCAAATGCTCGAGCGTGTATATTGATCATGAGTATTTAAGTGATTCTTATATCTTCATGCAACATGGAGAAGGAAGTAATTGAACAAATAAATACAATTATTGGAGGCGGTTTTATCAGATAATTAGGAACGAGAATAAGGAGAATATCATGGCATTACAAATTATGTATTCAAACACAATCAACCGGTCTGTTGATAAAGTGTTTCACTTTATGGTTGTCAATCATGTTCAAAACCATCCTCGTTGGGATTCAGATATCGAGCTTTTGCTAGAGTCTGATGAACCGATCGGTGTTGGAACAATCATAAAGCGGCGCAACTCGCGCAGTGGTACACCTGTAGAAGGAACAATGGAAGTCACTGAGTATGAACATAATCGGAAATTTACTACGATCATCCATGATGGGCCAGTCACGATGATTGGAGGGTTACTCTTTGAGCCTGTTGAAGATGATAAGACAAAGGTTACGACACTAATTGATCTCCCTGATATGGATGAGGCTATGGACACTAGTTTCTTAATGAAACGCCTGGAAGAAGTAGCCAAGATTAGAGAAAATCTCATCGAAGCTGAGGTTTAGAAAATCACATAACACAACGGCTAGAACCATCTCAATTTGGTAACGCCAGCAGTTCTTGACGGCTTCTAACCTTCAAACTAAGATACTGAGGTTGAATGATTTTTACCTTGGTTGTCGATTTAATCAATAATATTTGCTAGTGAATTCTCTTAAATCAAATCCTGTTCCAAGTTTCTGATCACATATGTCAGGTAAACCCATTCCCGAAAAATATAGACGTTATTATGATGAAGAGACTGTTGAAGAACTCTGGCAGAATTATTTAACTGAGGGAAACATAAGACTACGCAGGAACCGGCCCATTTTTGGCAGGCTTCCATCCAATCCGCGCTGCGTAAACTGCAACCGGCCTTTTGAAGGGATTGGCAGCGTCTTGATGCGAGTTATCTACGGTGGATTCGCTCAAAAGTCTGACAAGAATCCCCGCTACTGTGCTGGCTGCCACGGGTTCATGTATGAGCTACCGGGTGGGGCTGAGGTTGAATTGACCATGCTGTTTGTGGATGTACGCGGCTCAACCACGATTGCGGAGAAAATGCCCACCCTAGAGTTCAGCCAGCTGATGAACCGCTTTTATGAGGCTGCGATAAATGTTTTGGTGAGGGCGGATGCCTTTATTGATAAATTAGTGGGAGACGAAGTCACTGCGCTCTTCATCCCAGGGTATGCTGGGAGAGATCATGCGCGGAAGGCAGTTGAGGCTGGGCAGGAATTGCTGAGAGTTACCGGGCATGGATCAAAGAATCGTCCCTGGGTTCCGGTTGGCGTTGGAATCCATACCGGGACTGCCTGGGTGGGATCGATCGTTGGGGCGAGTGGAGAAGCGGCAGACTTTACAGCATTGGGGGACAATGTTAATATCGCCGCCCGACTGGCTTCTAATGCCGGCCCTGGTGAAGTGGTCATCAGCGATGCTACCTATACCAAGGCACTGGTAGAAAATGAACGGTTGGAGAGACGTGAGCTGGAACTCAAGGGCAAAAGTGAGTGTATCAGCGTGCGGGTGCTTGGTCCAAAGTAAATTCGTTAAAAAGGATGATGTATCAAAGAGAATCGATATCAGGTTGTATGATGAAGACAAGGAGCCAAAGTATTTATTCAAAACTCCTATACCTTTTATGAGATTGCCAATAGGATCAAAGTGGCTACAGATT
>JBFFMI010000167.1:0-5981 GCA_041554155.1 Anaerolineales bacterium | reverse complement strand
GTAACCGAAGAAGGACTAGAAAAGCTCGAGAACGAGCTCGATCACTTGCGCAATGTGCGTCGCCAGGAAGTTGCTCTCCGGCTCCGTGAAGCTATGGAGGATGGCGACGAATTGATTGACAATGCCGAGTATGAAGCCGCCAAGAATGAACAAGCTTTCGTGGAAGGCCGGATCCTTGAGCTCGAGCATCTGATCGCCCAGGCACGGATCATTGAGCATGATAAAAAATCGAAAACGGTCAAGATCGGTTCATTCGTGGTCATCAAAGAAGGCAACCGCAAGCCAGAGACCTTCCGGATCGTAGGAATTGCGGAAGCGGACCCCAAGGAAGGATTAATCTCCAACGAATCACCTCTAGGTAAAGCGTTGCTGGATAAGAGTGTGGGTGACTCGGTGGAAGTCGAAGCACCTGACGGGGCGCTGAAGTTCAAAGTGGTCAAAATCAAGTAAATTCCCCCGAATCGGATACCCGGCGCCCCGCGTGATTGATACTCGCGGGGCGCTTTTCGTGTACACTAGGCCGCAATCGGGTTGTCAATCGGCCAGGGATAGCCCGGTTGGCGAGAGGACCGAGTGGAATGACAGAGTTGAGTGAGCTAGAGCGCGTCAGGCTAGAAAAATTAGAAGACCTGCGAGGTAGAGGCATTGATCCTTTCCCACGCCGCATACAACGCACGCATCAATCCATGGATGCCATTGAAGCATACGAAGCCGTTGAGGAGGCTGGAGAGGAAGTGGCAGCGATCGTCGCTGGCCGGATCCGGTCGATGCGTCATATGGGAAAGATCAGTTTCGCCCATCTCGAAGATGGCAAGGGCAAATTGCAATTGTTCTTCCGCAAAGATGAAATCGGCGACGAGCAGTTCAAGCTGCTACTGGATACTTTTGATCTCGGGGACTTTATTCAAGCTGACGGCGTGATGTTTCGTACGAAAACGGGTGAGGTTACCCTAAGAGTAAAAACCTTCCAGATGGTGGCCAAAGCTTTGAGCCCTCTTCCTGCAGCCAAGGAAGAACAGGCCGGAGATCAGCGCATTGTTCACAGTGCTTTCTCTGATCCGGAGGCGCGTTATCGTCAACGCTATGCGGATCTGGCCGTCAACCCAGAAGTAAGAGACACCTTCCGCGTGCGAGCCAGGATCATCCGCTCTCTGCAGCAGTTTCTGGACGAGAAAGGGTTCCTGGAAGTTGAGACGCCGATCTTGCAGCCGATCTATGGTGGCGCGGCGGCAAAGCCATTTGTCACGCATCACAACCAGCTACACCAGGATTTGTACCTGCGCATTTCTTTTGAATTGTATTTGAAGCGCTTGATCGTCGGAGGTTTTGAGGGTGTGTATGAAATCGGTCGGGATTTCCGGAACGAAGGCGTCTCCTTCAAGCATAATCCCGAATTCACCCAGCTCGAATTTTACTGGGCCTATCGCGATTATCAGGCTGTGATGGAACTCACGGAAGAGATGATCGCGTACACCGCCGAAGCGACTCTGGGTACAACCTCGATTACTTACCGGGAAAACCTGATCGACCTCACCCCACCGTGGAAGAGACAGTCTTTGCGAGAGGCGCTGCAGGAATCTTCAGGGATCGATATCGATGCCTATCCGGAGGCTGGGTCACTGCGGCAGGCTATGCGCGAGAAAGGGTTGCAGGCTTCAGACTCAGCCGAGCGTGGCAAGTTGATCGACAGTTTGCTCGGCAATACGCTTGAACCCAAGCTGATCCAACCGACGTTCATCTACGACTACCCGCGCGACATTTCGCCGCTGGCGAAATCGACGGAAGCGGATCCGCAGGTGGTTGAGCGTTTTGAAGGCTTCATTGGGGGAATGGAAATATGCAATGCTTTCACAGAGTTGAATGATCCGTTAGAGCAGGAACAGCGGTTTCAGGAGATGGGGCGCGACTACGCGACAGATGACGAAGAGCGGCATCCTATGGATGAAGATTATTTACGGGCTATGCGCTACGGTATGCCGCCCAACGGGGGGTTCGGCATGGGGGTCGATCGGCTGGTCATGCTGTTGACCAATAAGACGACGATCCGCGAGGTGATCCTCTTCCCTCATCTAAGATCCCAGGATGATCAGGGAAGCGACGCAGATACATAAACGTAGCCAAAGATCGAGGCGAAACCCTGCGAGGCTCCGCTTGGAGCCTGGTTTTTGATTCGGGCCTATCCAACCTGTGCAGGTGCTACCCTGGGGGAGCCCATCCCAGCGATTTCCGCCAGACGGCATAGCGCGAGAGCATGTGGACGGAGGGATGCGATCTGCGCCCACGAACTTTCGCAGAGGGCAATGCCTGGCGGAATGTTGCGGCATCTGAGAAGGCGGCGATTTCAAGGTAGGCGCGCCCGACCTCGATCGGGGCATGCGCATCAGATCCCGCCGTTGCGTGAAGTCCAACCTGGACTGCAAGCTGAGAAGCCTGCTCGTTGGGTTTATCGTTCCAACAACGGGCGTTGAGTACTTCAAGCGCATCCAGGTGCGGAGCGAGCGCGTGCAACGTCTCTATCGACCAACGGCAACCACGCGTGAGATCGAAAGGGTGCGAGACGCTGATGACTGCTCCCTGGGCTTTCAACCTATCCACGACCTCCATCGGCTCCAAACCTTGGGGGATCGGTTCCTTCATGAAATAACCCAGGAGCTCTCCTTCGGTGGTGAGGATCTCCTCTCCCACGATCACCCGTTCAGGGTCGAGGGCGTGTGCTTCCAACGCCCCGGCTATCGAGTTGTGGTCGGTGATGGCCACGCGATCGATGCCCCGTCGTTCGCAGGACTGCAGAATCTGGCTCGGGAGCATCAGGCTGTCGCTAGAATGGTAGGTATGGCAGTGTAATTCGACGTTGTAGGTCATCATACAGGCTTTGCCTCAAGCGGGTTGGGGTGGATTCTCGTCTCGCTGCGGGGAGGCTGTTGATCCTGCCCCTCGGTTCTCCAGGAAAAGCCACTCTCGAGAAAATAGCCATACAAGCAAGCCCAGGGCAACCCCGAACCAGAGCGTGGCGAAACGAATGATGAGAGTAGCGGCGCTGGCTATGCTCGTTGATATCCGCAGCAAGAGGGTCAACATTCCGGCGATGCTTATTTCTGCCGCTCCCAGCCCGCCGGGAAGCGTTGAAACAGCGCCGATAACCGTCGAGAAGGAGAGCACAAATATCGCGATCGATGCAGTTTGAAGTCCAGAAGGGACCCCGAGACCTAATAGGACCAGGTACATCGCTAGACCTTCGCCAAACCAGGCAAGGGTTCCTAGTGAGACAGCGACTATGGTGGGCCAAGGTCGGAAGAGCAGGTAGGCACCTTCATAGAATTCACGCAGATTGGGGCTGAACCTGTTTACAAAAGGGATACGTCCAAGGAGATCGAGCAGCTTCAAAGCAAGGGATCGGAATTGAGAAATCAGAATCCCCAGCAGCAGAATTCCCAGGACGCTGGCAAACACCGGCCAATACTGCGGATAGGCGATCACGCCCAGCGTCGAGAGCACCAGTACAGCCAGTCCATCGCTGATGCGTTCCGCGAGTACCACCGGGATGCCCCTGGCGATCGGGGTTCCGCATTCCTGGTTGAGCCAGACGGCTTTCAAGGCTTCACCGACCTTGCCTGGAGTGACAGCAAGTGGGAAGCCAGCCAGGAAGAGCCGCAAGCTGCGCTGCCAGGGCAGATCCTGTATGCCAATCAGCCGGAGATAGTAATGCCATTTGAAAAAGCGCAGGGTGTAGTTAAACAAAGTGCCCGCGATAATCAGGGGCAGTAGATGCCAGGAGAAGCCGACCAGGTTCTCTCCCACCTGGCGGATATCACCGAATAAGGTCAAACCCAGGATTACCAGGAATCCAAGCAGGAGGCCTGTAATCAGACGATTACGAAGGTTGCTGTTCATGAGCCGCGCAGTAAGCGTGCTCCAGCGATCCCGAGAACAGCAAGTATGGTTAAGCTTGCTACGGCCTGAATGACGGTTTTAGGTTCCATGCCGGGCATGACCACCCCGCCATCCCCGTAGTTGGCAAAAAGCTGCCCCCATGGATTCTTCAGCGCTTCGCGCACACGCTTCCGCCCGACAAAGGGGTACCAATAGACGTTGTGGTAGAAATTGCTGGCGAAATACGACCAGGGCACAAGAGGGCTTTGTAAAAGCAGTTTTTCAAGCGGTTTTAGGGGCCCATGATAAATCAGCTTCTGACCCGTTGAGGCAAATGTATCCTCTTGCTTAAACCCCCAATCAGGCTCCTGCTCGATATCATAGCCAGCGATCTCTATCTGATTTGGGTCACCAACACCGAGCCCCAGTTCGTGCGCTCGTCGGATAAAGCGGATCTGCATCGGATCAAACCCCTGTAATTTTGCGGAAACCGCATCGATCGCAACCTGATCGGCGGAAGCGAGCAGGATATCTTTCTGATGCCAGCGCATCGCCCTGGGTCCCGGTCCATCCCCGGCGAACGTCCCATCCATCATCGCAAACAAACCGGGGTGTATCTCCTGCTGGATGGTTAATAGATCGACGAGCGTATCGTGGATCACGGCATGGGTCCAATGTCGTTCACGGTGGAGCAAACCGCCGAATGCATTTTTCATCGCGCCGGTGATGGTGGTGAAGACATGGGTTTTCACCGTGGGCAGTTGGACCATGCTCATCCCTACCAGTGCTTTGGGGATGAAGACACCCTGTGGGTAGACTTTATCGAGCACGAGCAAGTTACCTTTTTTAGGGATGTACTCGAACCACTCGAAATCCTGCTCGTATAGGTAAAGGCAAGGGATGTCGTACTTATCGGTGACAAATCGATGTTTGTTGTTAAACTCGCCAACACTGGTATCGACCACAACGGTATCGTTGTGCACACCGACAAGATCCTTATAGCCCGCGTCTTGCAGCGCCCGGATCACACCTTCGATTTGCCAGGGTGTGGAAGAGCAGGCGGGATACCAGGTTTGCCAGGAAATATTGATTTTCAAGCCGGTTGTTGTGTCTTTTGGCAATGCAGATTGGAAGTCCCCCAATTGCATCACCTGCCCAACATCCTCGAGAATCGAATCGGGTGTGGTCTTGACAACCGCAACCTTGCCTTTTCCAGCGAAATCTGCCATGCAATCCTCCGCATTAAATCAACAGGATTGTATCGCACCTGGCTTGTCTCAGGGTAGTGGGGATTGGGCGACCAAGCATGGCGGTGGCCATGCTACAATTGCAGGGTATGAATGAAGATCGATGGTACCCATGGGAAGAAGAGCGAATCCGCTCGCGTGGTCGGGCCTGGTTGTGGATTGGTTTGCCGATGTTTGTCGGGTTGCTCACGATCACCGTGATTGTGGTGGTCGTGTTGAGGCAGGGTTTTGGATCTACTCAGATTTGGGCGGATATCTCTTTAATCCTCGTCCTGTTCCCATTATGCTTCCTGGGTGTTCTTCCTTTGTTGTTGCTGATCGGGTTGAGTTATGGCTTGGGGAGACTGGTCGGTTGGCTTCCTGCTCCCATGCGACAGCTTGATGGGTTTCTGCAAAGGGCGGCACGGGAAACTCACCGGGGTTCCGATCAGCTGGCACGACCCCTCATGGCGTTACAGGGAGTAGTAGCTACTATAGATACCTTCCTGAGGGGATTAATCGAACTTTTGCGTTAGGCTGGAGGCGATAGGCATGGAAGAAGATCGCAGATGGAAGTCTCGCACATTGTTGATCGGGGCGGTTATTGGTGCACTAACCGGGCTGGGTGTCGCCTTCGCCTTGGTGCAGCGGGCAGAGCAGGAAGGTGAGAAAGTGAAGTTGAACACTGGAGAAGGGATCCGCCTTGGTATGGGGTTCTTAGCATTGTTGCGACAAATCGGTCAGATAGGTGGGGAATGAGCCCGGGATCGGATGTGAATTCCGGGTTCAATGCATTTTGACCAGAAGCTGGCCTGTCGCTTGACAGGCCTTTTTTGTAACAGCATGTTGCATGGCATCACACCACGTCAGCAAACCTGAGAGGTT
>JBFFMI010000166.1:0-5993 GCA_041554155.1 Anaerolineales bacterium | reverse complement strand
TCGGCAAAACTTGCTGCCGGTAGGATCACATCGGCGTACTCGCTGGTTTCATTCATAAAGATGTCCTGCACCAGGATGAAATCGAGGTTCTCCATCACATGCCGGGCATGACGTAGATCGGGCTCGCTCATCATCGGGTTCTCGCCCATCACGTAGTAGGCTCGGATAGCGCCGCTTTCAGCCGCATCGACCATCTCCATGGTTGTGAGCCCGGGTTCGGATGGCAAGCGTGCGTTCCAGGCGGTCTCAAATTTGGTCCGGATCTGCTCATCGGCCACAGATTGGTAACCGGGGAACACGTTCGGCAAACCGCCCGAATCGGAACAACCCTGGACATTGTTCTGGCCACGCAGCGGGTTCAAACCCGTACCTGGCCGGCCGAGGTTGCCTGTCAGCAGCGCCAGGTTGGCGAGTGAAAGGGCATTATCGGTGCCATGCACGCTCTGGCTGATGCCCATACCCCAGTAAATGGCGGCGTTCTTGGCCTGGGCATAGAGCCGCCCCGCGTTACGAATTAAATCTGCGGGAACACCACTAATTTCCTCGGCCCACTCGGGGGTGAAATTTTCAAGAGAGCGGGCATATACTTCAAAATCCTCTACACGCGCCGTAATAAATTCGCGATCATACAATTCTTCATGCACGATCGTGTGGGCCATGGCCTGGAAAACTGCTACATCGCTGCCAGCGGTATTGCGCAACCAGTAGGTGGCGAACTGTGTCATCTCAATCTGGCGCGGGTCGATCACGATTAACTTGGCCCCGTTCTTGACAACGGCCTCGCGCAGAAAGGTGCTGATGACAGGGTGGGTCTCGCTTGTGTTTGACCCCGTAACGATGAAGACCTCCAGATCTTTCATCTCGGCAATTGAGTTGGACATGGCTGAGGACCCGATGGCGATCTGCAAGCCGGTCACCGAGGCAGCGTGGCATAGTCGAGCACAATGATCGACATTATGCGTTCCCAGTACGGCACGGACGAACTTTTGGAAAACGTAATTATCTTCGTTCGTCGCCTTGGCCGAACAGAAGGTGCCGATCGCATCCCCGCCATTCTGCTTGACGATCGCAGCCAATTTCGTGGCGCTGAGATCGAGCGCTTCTGCCCATGAAGCCTCCCGGAAACCCTCCAGTCCGATAGCTTTGCGTGGCGACGATCCGATATCCTTGCGGATCAAGGGTTTGGTCAGACGTGACGGGTGATGTACAAAATCATTGCCGAAGCGCCCTTTGGCGCATAAGCGACCGTAGTTTGGTGCGATGTCGAAAGGCGCATCGACTCGGATGATGTGGTCATCCTTGAGCTGCAAGTCAATTTGACAGCCGACGCCGCAGTAGGGGCAAGTTGAGCGCACACTCCGGGTACCTTCAATCATGATCACGCCTTTCCCGGTTTTGTTTTTTTCGGCCTTTTCGTTTTTCCAACCGGATGTCATCGTAGTTCAAACCCTGCTCGAGGAAGAACTCCGTCTTGCCCCTCAGAGCATCCGTGGGACATACCGCCACGCAATTGCCACAGAACACACAGGTTGTCTCAGGCATGGGCGCATCGAAGAAGGTTGCAATGTGGGTATTGTGACCGCGCCCCCCAACAGAAAGTGAGTAGGTGAACTGCAGGTCATCCCCACAAGCCTGGACGCAGCGCCAGCAGAGGATACATTTAGCATAATCACGCACGTAAAAGGGATTGTCATCTAACACCGGTTGCGTGCGTGCTTTAGCCTCGGGAAAACGATCGGGGTCTGCCTGGTAGGTCTGGCTTTGCTCCAACAATTCGGGCGCCTGGGATAGATCGGTGCTGGCATGGAGCATTTCAAGGATAGTTTTGCGGGCTCGCTGGACGCGAGCACTTTCAGAATGGACTGCCATACCCTCGCTGACTTGTGTCACGCATGCTGGCAGCAGGGTGCGACGACCGTCGACTTCAACAACGCACTGGCGGCAGATTCCCTCCGGGGTGGTGGCCTCGTGGTAGCAAATGACCGGGGTATCGACTTGATGGTGCTCGAGTGCCTGGAGCAAAGTCCAATTTTGCGGAACCTGAACTTCTTTCCCATCGATGGAGATCTGGATTCTTTTTTCTTCGTTCATCGGGTTGCCTCATGGGTGAAAAGCTCGGGCCAGAGATCAATGGCGCTCAGAATGGCTGAAGCGGCCGTCTGCCCGAGCCCGCAGATTGAGGCATCGGTCATTGTCCATCCGACATCCTCCAGGCGTTCACGATCACCGGGGAGTCCAGATCCAGCAGCCAGGCGGTCGAGCACTTCTGCCTGGCGTTGGGTGCCCAGTTGACATGGGTAGCACTTCCCGCAACTTTCATGCGCGAAGAAGTGCCCGAGATCGGCAAAAATCTGTTGGAGGTCGGATCCCTCGCCCAGCACGACGACTGCGCCGGATCCGAGTCCCAGGCCAGCAGCGCGTGTATCTTCCTGGGTGAGCCGGATATCCAGATCCTGGGGCGAGACAAACTTGCCCGCTGCGCCCCCAAGCAACACAGCCTTCATTTCTCCACCATCTTGCAACCCGCCTCCCCGATCAAAGATCAGCTCGCGCAGGGTCGTCGGTTGAGTCACCTCGTAAAGGCCGGGTTTGGCTATGTCACCTGAAAGGCAAAAGAGCCAGGGGCCGCTCGATCCGGGCGTTCCGTAAGCGCAATAGGCTTCCACGCCAATGCGCAGGATCAAGCCAACATTGGCGAAAGTCTCGACATTGTTGATCACGGTTGGTTTCTGGAACAGGCCATGCGTTGTTGGAAATGGGGGTTTCAAGCGAGGTAAACCGCGTTTGCCTTCGATAGATTCAAATAAGGCGGTTTCCTCGCCGCAGATGTAGGCTCCAGCGCCTGAACGCAGTTCGATATTGAACGAAAAATCCGAACCCTGGATATTATCACCCAGATAACCATGCTGGTAGCAAGATTCGATGGCCGACTTGATGATCGCCTGTGCCCGTGGGTATTCCCCGCGTATGTAGATGAACCCTTTTTCAGCGCCTATGCCGAATCCGGCGATGAGCATGCCTTCCAGGATGGCGTATGGGTCATTCTCCAGCAGCAGGCGATCTTTGAACGTGCCGGGTTCGGATTCGTCCGCATTGCAGACGACGTATTTCGGTTTACCAGGAGCGGAGGCGGCGCTTTCCCATTTGACCTCGGTTGAGAAGGCCGCGCCACCCCGGCCAAGCAGTCCTGAATCCTTCATGCTCGAGCAGATCTGATCGGAACCGCAGTCCAGTGCCTGCTGGAAACCGAAGAACCCATCGTGGGCGATGAAGTCTTGGATGCTGGTTGGCTCGATAAGCCCAAATCGTCGGGTGACAACCGGCTCGTCGCTGTATACATGGGTTTGGAAATCATCAGCTTTGGATAGGACACGCTCAGGGTCGGCGTGCCCGACCGGCGTCTGGTCGATTAATACCGAAGGGGCTTGATCGCATAATCCCAGACATTCTACGGCCTCAAGAAAATACCTGCCATCGGGCGTGGCAGCGCCTGGTTTAGTAGCGAGTCTTTGCTGCATCTCTTCAAGCACGCGCTGCGCACCCTGGCTTGAGCAGGTAGGGCTGGTGCAAACCTGAATGGTATGGTCGCCTGTTGGTGTGTCGTGGAGCATGCTGTAGAACTCGATCACGCCGGTGATATCCGCTAGCGGTACATGGAGGGATGTCCCGACCATGCGTGCGGTTGCTTCATCGACATACCCGAATTGAGCTTGCGCTTCTAAGAGGGCCGGGAGCAGCACTGTTCTACCTTGGTCTGAAATTTGGGCAAGATAACGTTCAAAATTGCTCTGACCTTCGGGGGGCGATGCCATGCTTATGCCAACTCCTTCGCATTGAATATGGGTTTATTATAGCTGACAAAATTTGTCGCAAATATGGTTGCTGGGAATATCCGTGCTGGGGTGCTATTCTTTTGACCCGGATGCGCTGGAATTTATATGGGTTAGGCCACAGTGTCCAGGAGTGATGAATGCCCGAGACCTTGAAGAATCGTCAAGAAGCATCGAAGTGGCAGCAAAAATATGATCCATTAGCGCCAAAGGTTGGCAACCTGGCGCCTGATTTTGCGCTATCCGATATCCATGGCGAGCAGGATGTTCGCCTTTCCGACTTCCGGGGAAAGAGATCCGTGGCATTGATCTTTGGGAGCTTCACCTGACCGCCGTATGTGCGCGGGACGGGTCGTCTTGCCGACTTGTATGAAAAGTATCACGACCGAGTACAGTTCATCAAAGTCTATATCCGTGAAGCCCACCCCGTGGATGGTTGGTGGTTTGGGGATGGGCTTCGATCATGCCTGATGCAGTTGGCCGGATTCAAGGCGGCCAATGATGTGTATGATCCGAAGACGATCGAGGAACGCCGTAAGGTAGCGGGGGATTGTGCGCAAGCTTTGCAGTACGGGATTCGGACCTATGTGGATGAAATGGATGATGGCGTCAACCAGGCCTATGCAGCCTGGCCAACGCGCCTCTACCTGATCGGGCTTGATGGGCGTGTTGTATACCACGGGGGGGTAGGCCCATTTGATTTCTTCCCCCGAAAGCTGGGAAGAGCCATCGAAACCTATCTGAAGGGCGATTCGTCCTGAACTCGGCTATCATCAAGCACTCGTGCAATCGCTATTAAACGAGAGGCGACTCGATTTTGAGTCGCCTCTCGTTTCTTATAGGTCATGCGCCTGCGGTCAGATCGGGTTAAGGGGTCGGGTAAAACTCCTCAGGGGTTATGATGAAGTTGGAGATGATGCGATCGATGGTATACAGATCAGCGTCCTCCGCATATCCAAATCGAAGCAGATAAGACCTTCCCTCGTGGGTCACGGAGACGCTCTGCAGCTCGCCTTCAGCGGTGCTGGGTTCGCGGAAGACATAGACAGTGCCCAGGATCCCATTGAAATAGACACCATACTGACGCTGGTCCGGCCAACCCGGGTTGAACTGCAACGAATCGTCATCAATCACCTGGATATGGAGGGATATCCCCTGCTTATAGTACACGTTTCCGTGGGGTCCTTCTACCTCATCATCCACGATAACTTCAAGATCGGGCGATGACGCTTCAAGGCTGGAGAGCTGGGTGCCAATCGTCGACTGGAAGCTATAATCCCAGTCCTCCGGGAGCAGCACCTGGTACAGTTGAGCGGGATCATTCACCAACATCATCTGGCTGTCATTGGTGAAACCTGCAGGGTCATACTGCAGAGTAGCGATGATCTCGTCGGAGCGTGCTTTATTTTCAGGTGTAGGATCGGCAACAGCGATCGTCAGAACTTGTCCTTGCAAGTAGAAAGTATACACGTAGCGGTTTCGCTGGCCTGCAAATTGCGCGTCGTAGCCTTTGAGACCATTGATCTCGATCGGCGTGATGTACTCATACATCCCCTGTGAATCATCTTGGATCTCAATAAATCGCTCCCAGGTTATTGGTTGCAGATTATATTGAAGGTGGCCATACATCTGGAAACTGCCGGAAGATGGACCGCCGGGGTAGCCGTAGTTCTGGATGTGGAACAGATACCCCTGCAATTTGCTCTGATCCTCATATTTAACAAGCGGCTCTTTCTTCACGTAGAGTTCCGGCGGAATTTCCAGGGAGATCCCCAGTTGTTCAAACACAACCCGTTGTGCCTGAGGCTCTGATGTTGGCACGGTGGGTTGTACAATATCAGCCGGTGGTTCCGGTATCATCACTTGATTGCTTGAGTCCTGCGGTGTGGCAATATCACCTGCGCTTTCTACCTCCAGCTGCAACGTGCCGCAAGCTGTGGCTAAAAGCGTCATCGTCAAGATGAGTGCTGTGATTGCGAAACGGTTATTCTTCATGCGATCCTCCACTCGAGAGCTTACTCTTGGATGCCCAGTGAAGCTCCTGTTTAGATATCTATGAGTATGGCCCAACGATGTAACCACATTATGTCGTCCAAGTGGCATGTATGTTTCACCAGGTTACCATCTGGTGACATTTGCATGGGAGAGGAGTATGCAGGGCTC
>JBFFMI010000165.1:0-6053 GCA_041554155.1 Anaerolineales bacterium | reverse complement strand
TGCAGCGTGTGTTTATCGGTGGGGACAAAATTGAGCTCATCGCCCATGCCCGAACGCGCGATCACCTCAGCCCCCATATTGGTAGGGATGCTGATGAGCAGGTCGTAGGGCACTTCGCGTTCATCGTAGGAACGAATCACCTGTTTGCCGTGATCGACTTCCATGATGTTGTATTCGGATTCAAGTAAGATGTTCTTCTGTTCCAACATATCCCCCAGGATGGCGGAGGCCTTAGGTTTCGTAAAGGCACCTGGCAAGGGAGTGGAGTAAACGATCTCGACCTTATCGCGGATGCCGCGCTCATGGAAGAACCAGTCGGCAAGAAACAGGAACTCGAGCGGTGCCACCGGGCATTTAATCGGCATCTCGGCCACGTTTAAGACCAGGCGACCTCCCTTCCAGAATTTCAGGTGGCGGCTCAGGTTGGTCGCTCCTTCAACGGTGTAGAAATCGTAAACGTTCTCTTGCCAGCCGTTTTCGAGCAAGCCTTCGACTTGAGAAGGTTCGATATGGCTGCCGGTTGCTATTACGAGGTAGTCGTAATCGATCACACGCTTATCGTGCTGAAGTTTGATGCGGTTCTTGTCTGGCTCAATCAGCTCGATTGGCGAGTGGATGAATTCCACGTTGGGCGGGTAGAAATCGCGTTTCGGTTTAACCACATCGGCCGGGCTGTAGATCCCGAAGGGGATGAACAGGAATCCAGGTTGGTAGTAGTGGCTCTCATCTTGATCGACGACGATAATTTTCCAGTCATCCTGATCGAGATGCTGGCTCATCTTGTTCGCCACCATCGTGCCGCCAGTGCCACCACCGAGAATTAGAAACGTTTTCATGTGCGTTGCTCCTGAGAAATGCTTATTCACCCCGATTGTCGCTGACACGCTGCGCCAGATTGGCGCGAGACTGAAGATGGTCGGCGAGCACCGCGCGCAGGATGTCGAGTGCGTCGATCACACGTCGATCAGCCAGGGTGTAGTATACGGACGTACCCTCCCGTTCAGCGTTGACCAGGTTGCGCTCCTTTAAGAGCTTGAGGTGACGTGAAGCAGTGGGCTGTGGGAGCTGCAACTTCTCAGCGATCTCGCTGACGTTGAGTGCTCCCTGCGAAAGGGCATACAGGATCAGCAGGCGCTTGGGGTCGGCTAAGCCAGCGCACAGCTCTGAGTGTAGCTGGTTAACTTCTTTCTCAAGGTTTGCCATGATTTCTCCCATGATGTAGATCTATCTCTAAATATATGGATATTTGCATATATGACAATATGAAGTTTACCGAGAACACCATTTGTGCCGTAGTGAAAATCTTCACAGCAAGTATGTGACAATCGTCACAATCGGTATAGGCAACATGGGAGGGATTAGAGAGATTGCGCTGGGCCCGTTCAAGAAAAAAACACCGGCGAATGCCGGTGTTTCTTCCGTTTTGTAAAACAGCTTGTTTTTCAGAGTCCCAGGTATGCCTGTTGGACCGCTTTATCGGAAGCAACTTTCTCGGCGCTGCCTTCAAGGGTCACGCGACCCTCACTGAACACATAGGCATAATCGCTGACCGAAAGCGCCAGATGGACGTTCTGCTCGACTAGCAACATCGTAAGACCTTCGGCTTTGAGCTGCTTCAGGGTTTCGAAGATGTTCAGCACCAGATTGGGTGCGAGACCCAGGGAGAGTTCATCGAACATAAGCACTTTGGGTTCTGCCATGAGGCCTCGCGCCACGGCGAGCATCTGTTGTTCCCCTCCACTCAGCGTCGCGGCAACCTGTCCCTGTCGTTCTTTCAGCCGGGGAAAGAGCGAAAATACCTTATCCACATTTGCTTCGATATTTTGTCGGGCCCTTTGATTTGTGGCGCCCATCTCCAGGTTCTCAACCACATTCATGCTGGTAAAGAGTTGCCGGCCCTCAGGTACCAGCACCAGACCCAGATCTGGCTTTTTATGCGCAGGCAAATGGCCAACTTCCTGACCTTCCATGCGGATCGAACCCGACCAGGGTTTAACCGTACCCATCACGCTACGCAGCATCGTGGTCTTGCCCACGCCATTGGCGCCGACAAGGGAGGTCAGGCGACCGGCTTCCAGGGAGAGGTCGACGCCCCACAGGATCTGGACTTCGCCATAGCCCGATTCAAGGCCTTGGATTTCAAGGATCGACATAATTCACTCCCTCACGTATCCCTTGTGGCGATCTTCTTGGCCAGTTCAGGATCTCCGAGATAAGCCTCGATCACCTTCGGATCGTCGGCCACAGCTTTTGGTGTGCCTTCTGAGATGAGTTTGCCGTAGTCAAGGACCACGATACGATCTGAGACATTCATGACGGCATGCATCACGTGTTCGATCATGATGATCGTGATGCCGCGATCACGAATGGCTGCCACGATCTCGACCATGCCGCTTATCTCTGAAGGATTTAAGCCGGCGAGAACTTCGTCCAGCAGCAGCAATTCCGGTCTGGAAGCCAGCGCTCGTGCAAGCTCCAGGCGTTTCTTCTGGGCAACATTCAGGCTGCCGGCGAGTTGATCCTTGCGATCACCAAGCCCGACGAAATCAAGCACTTCGTCGGCAATCTGAGCCGCCTTACTGAGGGACTGGTTCTCCTGACCAAAGCAAGCCCCTACCATCACATTTTCGCGCACGCTCAGCTCGTTCAGCGGTTGGACGATCTGATGCGTACGGGCCATGCCCATCTTGGCAAGCCGGTAGGGTTTATTGTTGGTGACGTCCTTACCCAGGAAGTACACTTTCCCAGAGCTGGGGGGGTATATCCCGTTCATCACGTTGAAGAGCGTGGTCTTCCCGGCCCCATTGGGGCCGATCAATCCAAGGATCTCGCCCTTCGGCAGATCGATGCTGACGTCGGAAAGCGCCTCCAGACCACCAAAGAACTTACTGACATTTTCGATTTGTAAAATCATTCCAGCACCTTCCGTAGCCCCCGCACTCGCTCACGCAACCAACCCACCACACCAGCCGGGAAGAAAAGGATGATCGCAAGCAGTAGCACACCTGCAACCACGAGTTGGATGTTGCGGAAGATCGGCGTGACCAGCAGGGTCCCCCGTAGTCTTTGGTATCCGGCCGCGCCAAGTACAGGTCCGAGCACCGTGCCTGCACCGCCCAACATCACCATCACGATCGACTCAATTGATAGGTGCAGGCGAAAGGCATCGCCCGGGAGGATTGTGGCGTTCTTGAAAAAGAAGAGCAGGCCAACGATACCCGGGAAGATAGCTGAGATGACGTAGGCTCGGGTTTTTGCTGTTGGCGCAACGACACCCATAACCTCAGCAGCATCTTCGTTCTCGCGGATCGCCATCAGCCCGAGCCCGAATTTCGAAAATCGCACCAAGTAGCTTACAACCAGGACAGCAATGGTGACCGCGATCAACAAGTAGTATGTCATCCAGAGTGCCTGGGCAGCACCACCGTAATCGTTGTAGATCTGGAAATTGAGCTGCATACCAACCGAGCCGCCTAACGGGTCAAAGTTTTTCACAAATGCCCGCGCAGCTTCATTGACACCGATCGTTGCCAGCGCAAAGTAAGCACCCCGCAGACGCAATATGGCACTGCCGAGCAAGTACGCCAGAACGGCGGGAACTAAGCCAGCCATGATCATGGCGGCATATATGGACCAGCCTTGCTCGCTCATAAGGTAGAAGCCAGTGTAAGCACCAAAACCGAAGAACACGATGTGACCGAAGCTCACATAGCCGGTATAACCAAGCAGGATGTTCAAACTTGAGGCAAGAGCGACCGATACGAGGATCGAATTAACCACCTCTCGGTTGGCCGCATTATTCGTGAGAACCGGCCAGAGGCCGACGAGGCCGACAAGGACAATCGGCAACCAGAAGCCGGGTTTTCGTAGGATATTCATACGCGACTCCCCAGGAGTCCACTTGGACGCAAGATGATGATGATGACGAACAGGGCGAATTCAATGACCGGCACCCAGCTGGTCTGCATGAAGACCGGGATGACCCCTTCCAACATGCCCAGGATCAAACCACCCACCAGTGCGCCGAGTGGATTTCCCAGACCACCCAGGACCACGATCACGAAGCTGCGGAGCTCGTATCCACCACCAGCCAGGATGGTGAAGGGAAAGAAAGTTGCGATCAGCCCGCCGGCAATGGCCGCGAGCATGGTCCCGATCCCGAAACTCAGCGCGAGAACGCGCGAGGAGGGAATCCCCATCAATTCCGCCGCTACGCGATTGTTGGCTACGGCGCGAATATTCTTGCCGGCTCGTGTTCGAAAGAGGAAAGCATAGAGCATCCCGGTGACAAACAAAGCGGCCAGGGCCGCGGCGACCCTCGTCCATAATAACCGCACAGTACCAAGGTCTATACTCCCCAAAGTGAAATCAACGTTATAAGGAGAAACACTAAAAATCGCCGTTCCAACCCCGATCAAGATCATGTTTATAGAGAAGGTCGCCAGAAGAGTCGAGAGGTGCGGTGCATTAAGCACGCGCTGAACGGCTACGTAGTAAATGATCACCCCTAAGAGCAATCCAGCAAAAGCCACAAGCAGCAGCGCAAGATAGGGGTTCAATCCAAGCAGCGTGAAGGCAAGGTAGATCCCGAACATTCCTAAGGCGATGATTGGGCCGTGGGCCAGGTTGATCACATTCATTACGCCCCAGATCAAGCTCAAACCCATAGCTGCTAGACCGTAAACGAATCCCAGCAGAAGCCCGTCAACCAGCGACGGAAGCAAGATGTCGAACATAGATTGCTCCTATCCTCAACTTACCTGCAGGAGACCCAAAGGTCTCCTGCAGGTGGTGGATCAACGTATGGATTAGCGCACCGGGTAGATCGTATCTGCGGTTGCACCTTCGAGTGGCCAGACAACCTGCTTCATCAGGTTGTTCGCATCATCCCTCTGCCATTGTATGTAGATCATACTGTGACCGATCTGCAAACCATGCGCTTCGGCGGAGGTATCGAATTTGACGCGACCGTAGAAGGTCAGAATGTCCATCGCATCCAGCGCGGCCTTCACTGCAGCGGGGTCGTACGATCCGGCATCCATGATGGCCTTCTGAAGGATGAGTCCGGCTACGTAACCGCCTGCAGAGTGATAGGAGGGCTCCTCGTCGTAGGCAGCGGTGTAGGCTTCTACGAATTCAGCGCCAGTTGGTCCGAACCATTCAAACCCGGCGGCGGCTGCCGATTCGGGCGTGAACTCTGCCAGAGGTTCCCACTGGCTCGGTCCAACAACACCGAAGGCTGCATCACCTAACTCGGCAAAATCGGGTTCAGGTGGGGCTACGAGAAGCGCGATGTAAGCAAGCTCAACACCCTTCTCAAACAGTTGGCGGGCGAAGGTGCTGCCATCCTGGAAGTGGCCGCCACCAAGAAGTGCCTGGGGAGCAGCAGCTTCGACTTTGTTGATGAAGGGTCCGAAGTCCGTCGTTTCGGAGTCGTAGCCTTCAAAAAGGACGACTTCGAAGCCAAGCGATTCGGCATAATCCTTTGCCGCCGTTACAACGTCGGTTGAGAATTGATCATTCTCATGGACGAAGGCGACCTTGGTGAGTGTGGGATCCAGCGATTTGAGCTGGTCGACAGCGCCAGCAAGATAGCGGCTGGCTGGGGTGTATGTCTGATATACACCCGTGTAGCCCAGCTTGTAGGTCGAGTCGGAGGCGGCGCCGGTCGTGATCATGACCTTGCCGTACTGCTCAGCGATGACGGCGGCCGCGCCAGTCAGGCCGCTGGAGTAGGGGCTGATGAGAAAGTCGGCGTTATCTTCTGTGGCGAGTCGGGTGTAGAGCTCCTGCACACGCTCATTGGTGCTCTCGTCATCGTAGAAGATCGGTTCGAATGTGACCATCTCGCTGCCGACTGCGAACCCACCGGCATCTACCAGGTCTTGAATGAATAGTTGCAGGCCTTTATCCTGACGACCAGAAGAGACGTTCAAACGGCCGGTGATGGAGGCGGTATAACCCAGTTGAAGGGTTTTCTCGGTCATCGCCGGCTCTTCCATCGGCTCTTCTTCCATCGGCTCTTCCATGGGTTCTTCCATCGGTTCTTCTGT
>JBFFMI010000164.1:0-6065 GCA_041554155.1 Anaerolineales bacterium | reverse complement strand
GTGAGGGAACTCCCAGAGAAGCCCTATGGGAGCTGCTCTGGGGGCAGGCACAAGATTTAGCCCGTTCCGCAGGGATTCATACGATCGCCGCACTGGTAACCCAAGCCTGGTTTATACCCATCTTGCAAGCCGATACCTTTTCACAAACCACCGAAGTAATCTTTCTCGAATGGGCCGGGGAAGATATTGTGGTTGATTTACCTCTAGAAGCCACGCTCCGTAAAATGTCAAGCACTGATCTGGCGGCAGTCGCCGGGGTGGACCAGCTCGCCTTCAGACCACTTTGGCAACATTCGCTTCGAGCGCTGGAAGCTGCTTTTGAGCTTTCAACAATTGCGACCGTTATAGAGATGCATGATCGCGTGGTCGCCTATCAAATGAGCACGGCCTCTGCTCTCGGAGCACATTTGGCTCGCCTTGCAGTCGAACCGAGTATGCAAGGGCAGGGGCTGGCCAAGGCACTGGTAGCACACGCGATCAGGCAGTTTAACGGGCGCGGCATATTCCGCATGAGTGTAAACACCCAGGCAGATAATAATCGCAGCCAGAAGCTCTATGAAAAGTTGGGGTTTGCAGCCACCGGTCAGCGTTTCCCGGTCTTCACCTGCGCAATGGAAGCGACTTAACGAACAACCGCACACCGTTGGTGCGCGGTTTGGTGTTCGGCGGTAGGTAACAGGTTAATCGTTTACTCCCAACGCTCCACTACTCCTGTTTCTCACGTAAGGCCATGATCCCTTCAAATAGATCCACAGGGACCGGGAAGATGATCGTGCTGTTCTTCTCTACGGATATCTCGGTTAGTGTTTGCAGATAACGCAACTGCACGGAGACAGGGTTTGCCGCCATGATATTCGCCGCATCCGCCAATCGTTGAGCTGCAGATGCCTCACCCTCAGCATGGACGATCTTCGCCCGTTTTTCCCGCTCAGCTTCAGCCTGTTTTGCCATTGCTCGCTGCATACTCTGGGGGAGTTCAACATCCTTCACTTCAACAATCGTCACTTTGACCCCCCAGGGCTCTGTCGTCTCATCAATGATCTGTTGGAGTTTGTTGTTGATCTCTTCTCGATTTGCCAGGAGATCATCAAGCTCAGATTGCCCCACGACATTTCGTAGTGTGGTCTGTGAAATATTCCAGGTGGCCCGCTTAAAATCCTCGACCTGAACGATGGCGGCGCTGGGATCGACAACCCGGAAGAACACAACCGCATTCACTTTTACGGTAACGTTATCCTTCGTAATGACCTCCTGCGAGGGCACATCCAAAGTGACCACGCGTAAGTCAACCTTCAGCATGCGATCGATGAGAGGGATGATAAAGAAGAGGCCTGGCCCTTTAGCGCCAACCAACCGCCCCAGCCGAAAGATCACGCCCCGTTCGTATTCTTGAACGATACGAATGGCTGAAGAGAGAATCAAAATGGCCAGGATGAATATGAAAAGAAGAGGTAAATTTAACAATTGAACGAGAAGGTCCATGACAAATCTCCTGTCTACTAAATTGCATTGACTGCATTATATCAATCGCGATCCAGGTCGTCCGCCAGGATTTGCGTAGGTTCACCAAGACATCTGATATTATCCATAGACAAGACCTATCATTTATGGCAGGATTCTGTTTGTTAAACACTTGGAGGTTTTGATGGGAAAGAAGGAAGAAGTACGCGCCCGACGAAAACGCGCGCAAAGACAAACCTTGATCACGTGGATTCTGATCATTGGCGGTATCGCCATCGTGGTAACGGGTTTGATTATTTATCGAACACAGGCGTCGATTGCAGATCTCACGGTACCTGATTTCTTTGATTACAGTCTTGCTGATGGATCTGGCCTTGGTGATCCTAATGCACCTGTCAGGATCGTAGAATTCTCCGATTTCCAATGTCCTGCGTGTGCTCAGTTCCATGATCTAACGCTCGCGCAAATCATCGATACGTACGTCGCAACCGGCCAAGTGTATTTTGTGTATCGCAATTTCCCCGTCATCGATCGTGGCGCTTCAACCGAATCCCACGATGCTGCTAACGCTGTATATTGTGCAAGCGAGCAAAACCGCTTCTGGGAGTTCCATGATATGTTGTTTGCAAACCGCATCGGGGAAGGCGCGGGGAGCTTCACTCAGGCTCGACTCGAGGCCATGGGCGAACTACTGGGTTTAGACCCATCGTTCAATGAATGCTTGTCAAATATCGACTACGCTGAAGAGGTCATCCTGGATCGTACCGCAGCGTTGGAGGCAGGGCTTAATAGCACGCCAAGCTTTCTGATCAACGGGCAGCAACTTATTGGAGCTCAGCCGTTCGGTGAATTTGTCACAGTGATTGAGAGAGCATTAGCGGAGGCGGAAGCCACAGCCCCCTGATGCCAGCATTACTTTTCTAAGCGTACGAAGGCCGCATTGTATTCGATGCGGCTTTTTTTTATAAACCTGCCAGTTTCAGGATCCAGACGAGCACCGGGGCAAGAACAAACGCAGGGAGCAGGTTTGATGGCCGCGTCGGCCGTAATTCCAGCAAAGTCCCCACCGCAAGTGCCATGAGCAAGATCCCGCCTACGACCGTCATCTCAGCCAGCATAGTGTCTGTGAGCGTCCCTTGAAAAAAGCTGGCAGCTAACGAGATGCCACCCTGGTAGAACAGTACAATCAAGATGGAGAAAAGTACACCGAGTCCAAAGGTCGAAGCGAGCGCAAGTGAGGCAAATCCGTCCAAGACTGATTTAATCGCTAGCAATTGATAATCACCGCTCAAACCATCCTGGATTGCACCCAGGATCGTCATTGGCCCTACACAAAACAACAAACTGGCGCTGAGAAAACCCCGAATAAAAGTGCTGTCCTCACGGGAATGCCTGGAAAAGCGCCTCTCCAGCGTGGATCCCAGGGATCGCAAGCGATCTTCCAGCCGCCACCACTCACCCAGAAGGGCGCCAACAAGCAAGCTTACTAGCGGGATCAATGGGTTCTCGCCGGGTACTTGAGATCCTTCGATGAACAAATCGACACCCAGGGCGAAAGTGAACAATCCTAAGCCGACGATCACTGTTGACCGCATGCGTTCCGGCAGGCGGGTTCCGAAGAGGAGCCCCAGTGCACTTCCAATGGCGATGGTGGTGATGTTGATCCAGGTACCGGTCATTACGTTGAGGTCTTGGCTAACGTGGGGGATTCATTTCCCGCCTGGGCGTTCTCCCACAACCCGAGTACGAAACACAAACTCGAAAGACGATTCAGGTATGGAAGAAGGTATGGATTATCGAGTTCTGCTTCCAGCTTCAATTGCGCGACGTAACGCTCTCCACGGCGGACGACTGTTCGCGCCAGATCGAGCGCAGCCCCACTTTTTGAATCTCCCGGTAAAACAAATTCAGTGGGCATTTCGATCTTGCCGCCGATGATTTCGATCTTCGATTCCAACCAGGAGATCCGATCGGAGTCAATCGAACGGAATTTAAATGCTTGCTCTGGCGTTGCCGCGACCTCTGCCATAATCTTGTACAGGTCACGCTGGAGTTCAAGGATCAGCGCTACCGTTTCATCAGATCGGGAAAACGACCTGGCAAGCCCCAGGGCCGCAGAAGCCTCATCCAGTGTGCCGTAGGTTGTTGGCCTCAGGTGGTATTTAGGGACGCGTCCTGATCCCAGCAAACCGGTTGAGCCGTCGTCACCATTTCGAGTGAAATATACAGGCATGCGGCGATTATAACCGCTTTGTCTTCGACTACACCTGCTCTATAATCAAAATGCATCTGACGGAGGGGGAAAATGATTCGTCAGCATTGGTCTACTTTCCTCACAGGCCTGCTCTCAGGCTTGCTTGCTGCTGTATTGGTGTTGCTCCTCATCTCCCGCCCCAGGCGATACCCGATCCATCTGCTCCCGCCACCCACAGCCTCCCCAATACGTGTTCATGTTGCTGGCGCGGTGCAGCGCCCTGGCGTCTATTTCCTGGCAGCGGATTCGATCTGGCAAACCGCCCTGGATACCGCTGGCGGCGATCTGCCGGAGGCGGATCTTGAAAGAGTGAACCTTGCTGCGCCCCTCGAAGAGGGTCAGTATATCTACATTCCCTATCGGGTTACTTCTCAGGTTCCGAATGGCGAGTATGCACCACTGCCATTAAATGATGCACAATTAATTGATGTCAATCATGCCACCCTTATCGAACTTGAGCAGCTTCCAGGTATCGGCCCCAGCCTTGCGAGTAATATCGTCCAATTTCGAGAGGAGAACGGATTCTTTCTCGCTCCCGAAGACTTGCTAGGCGTTACCGGGATCGGGCCAGCAAAGTTAGAACAGATTCGGGAACTGATCACCTGCCAATGACCGTTGTTGTTTGCTCTGAAGGACCTGGTGGGTATAATCGCCATCGATGCCTGAGCTACCTGAAGTTGAAACGATTGTCCGAAGTTTAAGGAACGGCAGAGCGGGCCCCCGTCTTATCGGGCAACGGATCCTGCGAGTCCGGACCTCCTGGCCCAGGCACATCGAAAACCCATCCCTCTCAACATTTCGAAAGCAAATAAAAGACCGCCGCGTTGACGCGATCACTCGACGCGGCAAGTATCTCGTCTTCGATCTCGATCTGGGCACCCTGCTCATCCACCTTAGAATGAGCGGCGACCTGCGTGTGACACCTACCGCTAGCGAGCTTGGCCCATACGAGCACACCCGATTTGAACTTGTGAACCGATGGGATCTTCGCTTTAGCGATGCGCGAAAATTTGGGCGCATAGGCTGGTATCGTGACCCTGGCATCATTCTTGACCGGTTGGGACCTGAACCGCTGGATGCAGACTTCACCCATGAAATGCTAGGAGAGCGGCTTTCAAAGAGATCGCGTGCAATAAAACCCTTGCTTCTGGATCAAGAATTCATCGCCGGTATCGGCAATATTTACGCTGATGAGGCCCTGCACCGGGCAGGCATACATCCTTTACGGCGAAGCAATACATTAAGCAAGGGGGAGACCGAAGCGCTATGGCGTGGAATCAGGAAAGCTTTATATGATGGGATAAACCATAACGGGGCAAGCATTGACTGGGTATACCGCGGTGGTGAATTTCAAAACCATTTTCGGGTCTATCAGCGCGAGGCGGAACCCTGTGAACGCTGTGCAACCCCAATTGAGCGGATCGTTGTGGGGCAGCGGGGAACCCACCTTTGTCCTACCTGCCAACCGGAGAAGGGTTCATGAATCTAAGCACTGAACTACTTGTGGGAATCATCTTGATCGGCCTGGGACTCTTATTAGGGGCCGCAGCCTATATGGTGCTCAGCTCTCGCAAGGATGACAAGATCGATCAAGAAACAGAGCAGGATGAAGATGGGGATCATCAGGAGCCACCTGATGACCAGGACGAAATCCCCGAACATCCGGAGGAGATCGAAGAAGAGCTCATCGGCGAATTGGAGCCAGCAGACCCTGTGCAAGCCGAAGGTTCTCTGGAACCTGAGCCCGCTGTCGAGGTTGATATCCCGGATGATACCCTCAGCGAGCAGGAAGACCTTGAGCCTGAAGCGGACTCGATAGATCTGGCCGAAGATATGCCTGTTGCAGCGCAGATCGAATCTGAAGATTCAGCCGAATCCGAGCCTTACATGCCTGAACCGGAACCTGGACCACGTATTCAGGTAGCGACTTTGCTCCGGGATGAGGTCAGCGGCGAGCTTATCGTCCAAGTAGGTGATCGGGAGTATCGCTCCGCAGACGAGTTACGCGAATCGGGAGATTGGACGCGCGTTGAGTTCGCGGCTTCAGATTTAACCCACTGGATCGATCAACCCGCTGTTCGCCCTTATAGAGAACGAGACACCGAGACCGAAACCGGTGATCGCACCAAGCCAATGAGCATGATCGAACAAATCAACGCGATTCTGCAGGAGAAAATTGAAGCCATTGGAGACCCGCATCTAGCCGTCCGTCTGATCGAAGGCCTGGAAGGCAATGCAAAAGTACTGATAGGTGTGCACAGCTACGAGCTTGGTGAGGTTCCTGATGAGACCATCAGCAACCTTATCCGGGAGGCTGTGGCCGAATGGGAGGCTACGTCCTAGTTATCGC
>JBFFMI010000163.1:0-6124 GCA_041554155.1 Anaerolineales bacterium | reverse complement strand
TTCCTCGAAGAAATCTGGGAGCGGGATAAGATTTTCCCCGAGATCGATTACACGTGGTACAGCGCATGAAGATCCTATTCCTCGCAGCAGAGGCGACGCCCTTTATCAAAGTAGGTGGGCTGGCCGATGTTGCGGGTGAATTGCCGCACGCACTTGCCCAAATGGGGTTGGATGTGCGTCTCTGCATCCCGTTCCATTCCAAGATCGATCGCCGTCAGTTTCAACTTACCGAGCCACTCGTGTTCCCGATCAAGCACGGCTCGATGGCAGCGGAGGCAAGGATCTTTGAGACGAGACACAGAGGGGTCGGAGTCTGGCTGGTCGATGGCCCACCTGTGCAGGCGGCTCCCGAGGTATATGGTGAGGTCGTGGCGGATGCAAGCAAGTACATCTTCACCAACCTTGCTGCACTCCAGGCTTGCGATCGGGTGCAGTGGATCCCCGATATCGTACACGCAAACGATTGGCACACGGCAGCAGCCGTGATGCAACTTGTGAGAATGCGAGCGGAAATGACAGCATGGCGGCACACGCGCAGCCTGTTCACGGTCCATAACCTACCGTATATGGGCGCAGGTGCTCAGGAGGTGTTCATTGAGTATGGAATCCCAGCGCAGGGATCTCCCCTGATTCCAGATAACATTTCAACATTCCCTTTACCCCAGGGGGTGCTGCAAGCCGATTGGGTCAGCACGGTCAGCCCAACCTACGCAAAAGAGATTCGGACCCCAGAATATGGGGCAGGTCTTCAAAGCCTGATCGAGGCCCGTAGCGACACGCTTTCCGGAATTATCAATGGAATCGACCCCGAGGTCTGGGATCCAGCGAGCGATGAGGCTATCGCACAAGTGTTTGATGCAGCGGACTTATCTGCTCGTAAAGCGAATAAGCGCGCGCTCCAGAACGAGCTCAAACTTGAAGACAACCAGAAGATCCCGCTGTTCGGGTTGGTGTCAAGACTGGATGCGCAGAAGGGACTGGATCTGCTGTGGCCAGCAATTGATGGTTTGGGTGATCACGAATGGCAGTTGGTCTTACTAGGGATGGGTGATCCAGTCCTGGAACGACAGGCCCGAGAATTTGCCGAGCAGAACCCCGATAGGGTAAAGGTCAACCAAAGCTTCGACCCCATCATGGCGCGCAAAATATATGCTGGGTGTGACATGCTGCTGATCCCCTCGCGTTATGAGCCCTGCGGGTTAGCGCAATTGATCGCCATGCGCTACGGCTGCGTGCCTATTGCGAGGGCGACAGGTGGCCTTCGTGATACGGTGGTGGACGCCAATCTGCAAGGGGATGGGACTGGGTTTACTTTCGAGAATGTTACGGTCGTAGATTTTCTTCAGGCGATTATAAATGCGCTTCGGATCTTCGAGCAACCCGAATTGTGGGTTGAAATCCAACGCAAAGGCATGGCGCAGGATTTCTCATGGATCAAAACAGCATCAGATTATTACAGCCTATATCATAAAATCAGGGGCATGAATGTTCCCTGATTCGTCCAGATTGCCCGGGCGCGCAGGGGGCATCCTCCTGCATCCGACATCCTTACCCGGCCCATTTGGCATTGGAGATCTGGGGCCGGAGGCCATCGCCTGGCTGGATTGGTTGTCTGACGCCGAATGCTCAATCTGGCAAATTCTTCCGTTTGGACCCACCGGGTATGCCGATTCCCCCTATCAAAGCTTGTCTGCTTTCGCCGGGAATCACCTGCTTATCAGTCCACTGAGCCTGGTCGCTGCTGGCTTGCTCTCTCCGACTGAGATCGTGGAGATCCCTGTGTTTCCTTCATCGTATGTGCATTATGGGAAGGTCATCCCCTGGAAAGAAGGGTTGCTCGCAAAGGTGGCAGTGGATTTCAGCGATCGGGCCAGCTCGTCGCAGCTTCAGGCTTTTGAGGAATATTGTGAAGAGCAAGCTTTCTGGTTGGATGATTACGCCTTCTTCATGGCACTTAAACACCAGCATAAAGGGAAGCCCTGGCCGTTATGGGAACAGTCACTCAGGGATCGGGAGGTTTCGGCAGTTAAGATTGCGACACGAGCATTGGCAGCAGACATCGAGGCCCAAAAAGTTTTACAATTCTTATTCAATGACCAATGGTTTTCATTGAAACAAAAAGCTGTTCAAGTCGGGATCACCATCATCGGCGACATGCCGCTATATGTTGCGCATGACTCAGCCGATGTTTGGGCCCATCCTCATCTTTATGCGCTTGATCGCTCGGGCCAACCAACGATGATTGCTGGTGTCCCTCCCGACTATTTCTCGGCCACCGGACAACGCTGGGGCAATCCGTTGTACAACTGGGAGCGGATGGCTCAAGATCGGTACAACTGGTGGGTGGCTCGCTTGCGTACAGTTCTGCGCTTCGTCGATGTCGTCCGACTCGACCATTTCCGCGGCTTTGCGGCTTACTGGGAGATCCCCAACGTAGCAAAGACTGCCGTAGAGGGTCAGTGGGTACCAGGACCAGGTAAAGCGCTCCTGGATCGTCTGGAGCATGCCCTGGACGGTTTACCACTCATCGCGGAGGATCTGGGCGTGATTACCCCTGAAGTCACTGCACTACGGCACACGTATAACCTGCCGGGGATGAAAGTGATGCAGTTCGGATTGGAAGCGGGTCCGCAGGATGAATTCCTGCCCCATCTTTATGAGGAAGGATGCGTCGCCTATAGCGGCACACACGATAACGATACGACGGCAGGTTGGTATGTGGCTGCATCTGCAGAGGTTCAGGCCTTTACCCGCGCTTATCTTAAGTCTGATGGAGAGCATATCGCCTGGGACCTGATCGAAGCGTTGTGGGCTTCCGCTGCGGCCTGGACGATCGTTCCGATGCAAGATCCGCTCGAGCTTGGGAGTGAAGCGCGCATGAATCTCCCTGGCCAGACTCATGGAAACTGGCAGTGGCGAGTGCGGGAGCAAGAGATCAATGAAGAACTCGTTGATCGTCTGCAGAAGTTGAATCAAAGCCACAATCGCGGATCGGACATCCATCGGTAACTCTTTCCCCTGCAAGTGCCCAACCATCAAAGGGGAATCACATGGATCATCCCACTTGCGAGTAAAATTACGAAATCTCATTTCATGGGTGTTTACCAAAGGGTCAGATTTACTCAGTGTGAATTTGGGATGCTACTGCAAAGGATTGTGAGATGGTACCTTCATTGAAAAATGCTTCCTATGTCGATTTACTCATCCATAAGATGGATAAGGCACGTTTTCCCAACTGGTTGTTTTATCCCCTGCTCGTTCTTTTATTTACCGTAGCCGATCGCTTGATCTTTATCTACGAAGACGGGGCAGGCTATTTCGAATCATTTTACGGTGTCTTCAGCACCACGTGGACATTGTTCATCAATCATGCAATGTACCGATTGGCGATATCTACTTTTGATCAATTCAAACCTTCCCTGGAACTTTCTGATGAGCGAGTTGAATCGCATCGCAGGACCTTTCTATTCTCAAATCCATGGATTGGTTGGATTACACTCATCGCTGGGATATTTACCTTCCTGATCTTCTGGACTGCAGGGATTGAGTCAGGCCTGCTGGAAACGACAAGATCAGCCTTCCTGGCCTTTATCTATGGTCTGTTCCTGTTTGGAGCCAACTCAGCTTTTATAACGTACTTTATGATCAACTCCATCAGACGATTGAGAAGGATTGTGCTTATGCATGGAGAGGTGAGAAAAATCAACCTTCTGGATCTTGACCCGTTACGGGCCTTTTCTCGATTCAGCTCTAGTACTGCCATTGCGCTGCTCCTATCCGTTGCCATATTTGCGAGATTCGGATTCGACCTAGATGATGTCATATTCTATGGCGTGCTCGTGATACTTTCGATCCTGGTATTCGTTGTCCCACTCGTGAGCTTGCGAAATAAGATTTCCGTCGAACGGGATAAGCAACTGAAAGAGATATCGGCAGATCTGGCAGTCATAAGTAGAAAGATGAGGCACGCCATTCATCAAGATGATTTGCCAAGTTTAGGCTCATTGAGACAAGGACAGGAGGGGCTAAAGTTTCAACGAGAAGAGTTAAATCAAATAAATCCATGGCCCTGGAATTTCGCAACCCTGCGAGGTTTTTCTTCCGCTATTCTTCTCCCTATTTTCATATGGTTGGTCACTCGATTGTTAGAGCGAGTGCTCTAGATAGTGCTCTAGATAGTGCACCTCCAGGTTTCGTGGAGGGTCCGTGGGTGAGAGGCACTGCAGAAAAGGATAGGCACAAGAAAGACAAGTCAGGTATGGAGCGATTTTAGGAGATCAAATGAAGATCGGAATTATGAGTGATTCGCATGACAACCTTAGCAAGCTGGGGGAGGCTATACAGAAACTGCAATTTGTTGATGCCGTGATCCATTGTGGGGATCTTTGTGCGCCGTTCGTAGTCAAACATTTAGGGGAAGGATTGAAGAATGTTCCCATCCATATTGTGTGGGGCAATAACGAGGGGGATCCCTTCCGCATCACCCAAGTCGCTTCTCATTATGATCACGTTCATCTCCACGGGGAGATTGCGAAGATTGAACTTGGTGGTCTCCGTATCGCCGTAAATCATTTTCCCGAAATCGCCAGTGATTTAGCGGATTCTGGACATTACGATCTCGTTTGCTATGGGCATGATCATACGTTGCATGAAGAGCAGCGGGGAGAGTGTTTGTTGCTCAATCCTGGAGAGCTGCTGGGGATGAATGGGCGTAGTACAGTGGCTGTGTACGACACCGAGCTGCACCGCGTGGAAGTTATCGAGCTTTAGATTGCTGGAAGCAGGGCTCAACCGAAAAGTAGACGAGACTCAAAGAGTCGAGCCATGTCAATAAGCTCGACTCCATTGATTCGTGAACGGGACGTTCTGGTTATTCTGTAGGGTATCCCTCTGCCACCCATTGCTGAATCCCACCAAGGTCGAAGACTGGTGAAAATCCAGCGTTTACCAGGATCTGCGCTGCCTTTGCACTCCGGTTTCCACTGCGGCAGTACACCACAATGGGTACGCCCGCTGGTACTTCATCAAGCCGGTTCGCAAGGGTTTCAACGTTGATGTTCACCGAACCGGGAATATGTCCGGTACTGAATTCCTCGGGTGTACGCACATCGATGAGCAAGTGTTCAGTCCCACTCCCGAACTGGTCCTGATAGGCATCAGGCGCGATCAATTGTGAAGGTTGGGCGGCGACATCAGTCGAGCCGATCCTGCTTGCTGCGATCCACGCAGCGGCTCCGAGGATCACGGTTAGCACGGCGAGTGCGACGAGTACAATGGGGCGATTTTGAAATTGTGATTTTTTGGTCATGGTTTCGTAAGCTTTCCTCAAGATTAATATTTACAATTCGATATTGTATCGCAATGCTGCGCGAGATCCCGGCAGCACTATAGTGGGGAAGACATAAGGCATAGCATTGGGTAGGAAGTGTGCCGGTAACGTTCGGTACAATGATTAAGGAACAACAGATCTATTTACATCTGGAGGAACGTTGCATGGTAGAGAAAATTGTGAAAACCGAAGAAGAGTGGCGTGCTCAGTTGGGTGAGGAGGTTTATCACATCACTCGTCAGAAGGGGACGGAACGAGCTTTCACTGGCAAATATAACAACCATAAGCGGCAGGGTATTTATCGTTGCATTGGTTGTGGCCAGACGTTATTTGTGTCAGACACGAAGTATGACTCTGGAAGCGGGTGGCCTAGTTTCTACGCCCCGGATGCAGAGGCTGCGGTGCGCGAGGAACGTGATGGCAGCTTTGGCATGGTGAGAACCGAGATCCTTTGTGATCGCTGCGATGCCCACCTGGGGCATGTGTTCAATGATGGGCCCCAACCAACGGGTTTGCGCTACTGCATCAATTCCGCCGCTCTCGATTTTGAAGCCGTAGAGCAGGAATAACGCATTGTGGGTGAAGCGGTATCGGCATTGTTTGGTGAACGGATGGATAGAACAGGGTACGAACGAAAAGCAATCCAGTATCTTCAAGAGCTGTGTATAACCATCCCGGGTCGCCGTCTTGGCTCTGATGGCAATCGACAGGCAACAGCATTCTTCTCGGATGTGTTGAAAGAACTCGACTTCGATGTTGCGAGTCAGCCTTTCGATTGCCTGGATTGGGAGAACC
>JBFFMI010000162.1:0-6218 GCA_041554155.1 Anaerolineales bacterium | reverse complement strand
TCGGAATGGCATTTCAAATCGTTGATGATATCCTCGACTTTACGGGTAACCCGGACGAAGTAGGGAAGCCTGTCGGTAGTGATCTACGCAATGGCTTGATCACACTGCCTGCTATATTTTTTATCCAAGGCCACCCAGAACAGCAACGCTTATCCAACCAGATCAGTACAGGATCCTTTTCAGATGATCAACTAGAACAACTGATTCAGGACATAAGATCATCCGATAGTATTTCTCGCTCGCTCGAGCAGGCAGAGACGTACGTCGAGGAGGGCCTCAAAAATCTGGAATTGCTGCCCAATCAACCAGAGCGTGAAGGTCTGACTGATCTCGCACGCTATATCGTGACCAGGTCTACATAAGCTATGGAGGCTAGAATGGAAATTCAAATTAGTGATCACAAACGCGTGAGCGTCGTAGCCATTACAGGTCGAGTGGATGGCTCAACTGCCGGTGAGTTCGAAAGTGCTCTAACTACCCTAACTGATGAGGGCAAGAACAACCTCGTTTTGGATATGTCCGAGGTAGATTTTGTGTCCTCAGCCGGGCTACGGGTCCTTGTGAACACCCGCAAAGCCGTCAATTCTGCCGGTGGCAAGATTGTGCTGGCCGAACCCTCCCAGCAAGTCATCGAGACGCTGGACATCGCCGGTCTGGATGTTCTGTTTGAACAATTCAAGGACCGTGAGACGGCCATTGGCACTTTCTAAACATATAATGACGGATCATCGCCTCACAATTGAGGGACGCTTCGACCAGGTTGCGTCGGTTGGCGACCTGGTCGAATCTATTGCAAGAGATGCCGGCTTTGAATCTCGTGATCAATATGCCTTACAACTTGCAGTGTGTGAGGCCCTCGAAAACATCATTACGCATGGCTATCAGGGGGAATCGACCAACCTCATTGAAGCACAAGTCAATGCGAATCCCGGTGAAGTACGGATTGAACTATGGGATGATGCACCCCCTTTTAATCCTAAAAATAACTCTAACGATATCGAATGGAATGAAGATGACCCACCCGTTGGAGGGCTGGGTTTAAAGATTATGTATAAAGTCATGGACGAGATTCGTTACAAGCGGGTCGGTGATCGTAACTTCTTGACCATGCTCAAACGTCTCCCGCCCGAGGTTACCGACCCAGGGGAATAAGAATAACTGCCACTGTCAATACGGGGAAGAGCCTGCTCTATCTGACCCAGCGCCATCGCTCACCCTATCATAAGTAGGAGTAGCTCGCGAGAACTTATGGGAAAAAGCAGCGATTGGGACTTCTCAACTCTGGCTCAGGCTGGTCGCGCCATTGCCGCAGCTTCATCTGACCCCCACGAACTCGCAGAGGTCGCCTACCTTGAATTCTCCCGCCTCCTTCCTGTCGACTTTTTCCAACTCGGTCTTTTTGAAGGAAACCAATACCAAACACTGATTCTGATACAGGATGGCAACCGGGAAGAGAATCAGGTCCATCCGCTTGATATCGAAAAAGAGAACATTGTAGGTTGGGTTCGTCGCACCGGAAAGTCTTTGATCGTTCACGATTTCCAGCGGGAGCGCAGCAGCCTGCCCGCTCAACCCGCTTTTGAATCAGAAGACCCACCAGTTTCAGGACTGTTTCTGCCCCTGCGTGTCTCCAATGCTACGGTGGGTATCCTTGCGCTACAAAGTCGCCAAGCAAACACCTTCACCACAGAGCATCTGCAAGTTGTCTCCATCTTGGGGAATAGCTTGATTGCTCCGATTACAGGTTACATTTTTCATAAGGAAACAGAAGAAATCACCCTTCAGCTGGTCCTCATGCAAGAGATTTCTCGCTTGCTCCTATCGCTCACCCCCCTAACCGATCGACTACAGCAAGTGCTTGGACTTATCCTGGAGGTGTTGGGGTACGCCGCCATTGAAGTATTCGAAATAAAGGAGCAACAGTTGATCCTCCGCTCATCTACACACCGGGTGAACCGGGAAAATGGAGAGACCGAAATTCCTGAAATCATCCAGCGCTGCGTGGCGGAGGCCTCGATTGTACAAGAGTCAATTGCCGGGAATTCGCCTGATATTGTTGCAGAAAGCTTACATACTTATGCGATCCCACTGCTGGTTGTCGATCATACGCTCGGCGCCCTGCATATTCATCACGCTACGGAAATTGACCTTGCGGGAGATGAGGGTCGGATTTTAGAGATGCTTGCCAATCAGCTTGGCTTTGCCATGCTTGAAGCCCAGAACTACGATGAGCGTCAGGAAGAGACATGGATAACAACAGTCTTGCTCGAGGTCGCCAAGCATGCCGCACAGCCAGGTGACATGTTGGTGGCGCTCCAGGCGGTGTTGCAACTCTCCACCCTGCTCGCTGGCACCGAGTGGGCTATCCTACTTCTGCCAGACGAAAGTGGCACAATGCTACATCCTGGAGTTCACGCTGGATTCAGGCGTCAACAATCGCTCTCGATTGAGTCAATCCGCTTAAACAAAGCAGCGTTCAATCTGGCCCACACCATATCAGAGAATGAATTACCAGAACGTATCACCCTGCCCCAGCCACTTGCCCAGGCGTTGGATCAATCACACGCTCTATGCTTGAAATTGACCGATGGTAATAACCTACTGGGATTGTTGCTCATGCAAGATCACGCCCTCCCAGGCATCCGACCATCACTCCTGGCCGGCATCGGCCATCAAGTTTCGCTACGTCTCGAAAACGCCCGCCTTATAGAGGAGGCCGCGCTAAGACGATCGCTTGAACGCGAGCTGATGATGGCCAGGAACATTCAATCCAGCTTCTTACCGGAGAGCACGCCATCCGTCCCTGGCTGGGAAGTTGCCTCCGCGTGGGAGGTCGCTCGAGAGGTCGGTGGCGATTTCTACGACTTCATCCCCCTGGCGCCCGATACTGATGGTGGCCAGCGATGGGGAATTGTCATCGCTGATGTGGCTGATAAAGGCGTGCCAGCGGCTCTCTATATGGCGCTTTGCCGCACGATGCTGCGCAGTGTTGCCCAAAACCATGTCATGCCCGGTCGAACACTGGAGATCGTCAATCGACAGCTCATCTCCGATACGCGAGCCGACCTCTTCGTCAGCGTGTTCTATGCTGTCTGGGATCCCGCCAATGCGACCCTCACGTTTGCGAATGCGGGACATCCACCGCCGATCTTATTCAGGACCGGCGCGCGTGCAGAGTTAATTCGAGAGCATGGTATGGTGCTAGGTGTCATGCCAGAGTTGGACTTCACTGATCAGACCCTTCATCTGGGTCCAGGCGATTTATTGGTTTTATACACAGATGGCGTTAGCGAAGCGCATAACAGCGAGAAAGAACTATTCGGTTTCCAACGCATTGAAAGCTTGATCCTCTCTCAGGAGGATAAAAGTGCTTCTTCGATCGCTGGCGCAATTGTCGAACGAGTGGTTAACTTTAGTGAGGGCAATGAATTTTCCGATGACCTGACGGCTGTCGCTTTGCGTCGCCAACCTTGAGAGCCGCGACTCATGAAAGGATTGTGCCGATGAAAAATGTGTTCTCCTCCACCCACCCGCTGGTGAAACACAAGCTGGCCAAGTTGCGAGATGAGACAACCAATCCTAAGAAATTTCGTGAGCTGATTCGTGAGATTGCTGCTTTATTGGCCTATGAAGCCACGCTCGACCTGCTGACCGAACCGGTAGATATTCAAACACCCCTGGAATCTACACCGGGTGCCATGCTCATCGAGAAAATTGGCCTGGTTCCGATCCTGCGTGCCGGGCTCGGGATGGTTGAAGGCGTTTGGGAGCTCATGCCCTCGGCCGAGGTCTGGCACATCGGCTTGTATCGCGATGAGGATACTCTGCAACCCGTACAGTATTACAATAAATTGCCCGTTGAGCCAACCGTATCTGTTTGCCTGATCCTCGATCCGATGCTGGCCACCGGTGGTTCAGCTGTTGCGACGGTGGACATACTGAAAAAGTGGGGGGTGCGCAAGATCAAATTTGTTGGTCTCATCGCCGCCCCAGAGGGTATCGCCACCCTGCATGAGACACACCCAGACATTCCCATTCATCTGGCTGCGATTGACCGCGGTTTGAATGAACGTGGTTTTATCCTCCCGGGCCTTGGTGACGCAGGAGATCGTCAGTTCGGCACGGGCTAGTTTCTCGTCCCTGCCTGTAACCAAAAGGGTTCACCCGTATCCTAACCCTCGAAAGTATAAAGAGCTCATACAATGAGCTCTTTGTTGTATTTATGAAGAGCCTTGCATGCCTACAACTGTGTTTCCAGCCACTGCAGGTGATCGACGAGCCAGGGAGGCAGGGAGCGAGCATTCTCCAACCCCTTCTCAAGAATGGGTCTGGCCAGCTCCTCATCCCCAGACTTAATGTGCACCTCTGCGAGGACGCTTAATGCTAGCGGGTTCTCCGGTTGATCCGCAAGAAATTCATTGAGCATATCTCGCGCAGCATCAAGGCTACCAAAATGGATCTCAGTCCGGGCAACGAATATCGGCAACTCGGGCCACTCGGGTACTAATTGTGCCAGTCGTTCAGCCTGCTCGTAGATCGGGATCTCGGCTGCCGCCATAAAGAGCGTCCTTGTGAAAAGTTCTTCTGCTCGTTCTGGGCGTTCGATTTCCAAGCCGCCTGTCTCTATCGATCGCAGCAAGCTTTCCAATGCATCGGCAAATTGCCCCTCTTGAAGGAATAGCTCCCCGGCCTTGAAATAGCTCTGCGCAGCCAAGATCGGTCGGTCCATTTGTTCCAGTCTTTCCGCGCGCTCCAGGTGAGCGTTCGGGTCGCGCACGTCTTCTAAAGAAGGGAACTCATCCTGCTGATTACCCTCTGGCGGTCGCTCGATAGATTCTTCAATTGGGGCATCGTCGCGTTGGGCGACATCGGCCTCACCCTCAGGGTCACCGGCAATGATAGCAAAAGCGAACAAGCACAGGATCGTTAAGCCGATGCCTCCCAGCACCCAGGGCCAGCGACGGCGTTTCCTGGCAGGATCATCAGCGACCTCAGGCTTACTTCGAGATCCCGACTGACCCTCTGTCTGCGGAATCCCCTGCGGTGCAACCGCTGTCTCAGCAGAGTTGAATCCCGGGATGACTGCCTCCGCTCCACCCAGGACCGCAAGTCGAAAAGCATTGATCAGTTCATCGACAGATTGAAAACGGTCGGCGCGATCTTTTGCCAGTGCTTTCAGAAGGATCTTTTCCACATGCTTGGGTACTTTGGGGTTGACCTTTGAAGGGACAGGAAGGGGAGTATAGATATGGTCGTGGATGATCGAGAAGGGCGTATCGGCATTGAATGGGACTCGTCCGACGACGAGCTCGTAAAGCACGACACCCATTGAGTAGATGTCGGTACCATCGTCCAATTTCTGATTTCCTTGCGCCTGTTCAGGGGAGATGTATTGGGGGGTTCCCATCATCACGTCTTTTGATAACGTGGAAGCACCGGCTTGAGCAATGCGGGCTAATCCAAAATCCGCAAGGTAGATCGAACCATCATGGCTGAGTAAGACATTGGAGGGTTTGATGTCGCGGTGGAGAACTCCCTGGTTATGCGCATAGGATAGCGCACTGCCAATCGCCGTTGCGATTTCGACTGCTTCTTCCCTGGTTAGGGAGCGCTGATTGAGCCTGGCTTTTAGCGTTTCACCCTCGATGTATTTCATTACCAGGTAAGGTGAACCCTTATGCTCTGCATAATCATAAACAGGCACGATGTTAGGGTGCTCAAGCCGGGCAACAACTTTGGCTTCACGCTGGAAACGACTGATGAAGTTGGGGTCTTCCTTGAAGGCTGGATGCAGGACCTTCATGGCGACATATCGATCCAACGCAGCGTGGTAAGCCTTAAATACTGAAGCCATACCACCTTGCCCCAGCTGCTCAAGTATACGGTAAGGACCGACGTTCTCACCGATTGGAAAACTCATAATTCCTCCTGCCACTTTCAACCGGCTCCATTATAGATGAGCCATGTGAGCGCTTCAATAAATGTTTGTGAAATGTAAGTAAACTGTGAAGTCGCTCAATGTAACCCTATCAGGATTACAAGAAAAAAGGGCCATCCGTTGCTAGCTCCTGGATGGTCCTCCTTCATTCAATCGAGAAGATGAGGGGTATTACCTGTCCTGAAGAGCAGCCACACCCGGGAGCGTTTTGCCCTCAAGAAATTCGAGTGAGGCACCGCCACCTGTAGAAACATGACTGATCTTTTCCGTAAGGCCTGCT
>JBFFMI010000161.1:0-6234 GCA_041554155.1 Anaerolineales bacterium | reverse complement strand
TTCGACCTGCCCTTCGACCCGCTCGACTTTAACCGGTTGATCGACTTCTGGTGCTTCCTCTTCCTCCCCGAGGAAGGCAAAAATGCGCTCGGCTGCGGCAGCTGTTTGCTGCAGCACATTCGAAATATTGGCGATCTGGGTGATCGGCTGGGTAAACGATCGCATGTATTGGATGAAAGCCTGGATGTCACCCACGGTGATTAAATTGCGGAAAGCGAGCGCCCCGCCCAGGATGGCAATCGCCACGTAACCGAGGTTCCCGATCACATTCATGATCGGCATGATCAAACCGGAGAGAAATTGAGATTTCCATGCCGAACCGTAAAGGGTGTTGTTCAAACCCTCGAACTGTTGGATGCTCCTGGCTTCCCCGCTAAAAGCCTTCATCACTAGATGCCCACCGAACATTTCTTCCACATGCCCATTGACATGCCCCAGGTAATCTTGTTGCTGTGTGAAGAATTTCTGGGATTGGCGCACAATCAGCATGACGACCACACCGGATAGCGGGATGATCAATAAGGCCACCAGCGTCATCTGCCAGCTGATGGTGAGCATCATGATCAACACACCCACTACCGATACCGTGGAGGTGATGATCTGGGATAGGCTCTGATTGAGCGTCTGATTGATCGTGTCCACATCATTGGTGATATGTGCTAACACTTCCCCCTGACTGACCCGATCAAAATAGCCAAGCGGCAGGTGGTTGATCTTCCTTGAGATGTCCTGGCGGAAGCGGTAGGTGATATTGATTGAAATCCGCGACATGATCCAGCCCTGGATCAGGCTGAAGGCAGCCGATCCAAGATACAATGCCAGCGTTATCAGGATCATCCTGCCGATGAACTCAAAATCGATCCCTGTATCGGATCCGGAAATCTGATCCAGCACACCTTCAAATAGTTTGGTTGTGGCACGTCCCAGAACTTTCGGTCCAATGATCACAAACACGGTCGAAGCAAGCGCGAAGAGCAGGACAACAAGGATGGCGATCTTATAGGCGCCCAGGTAATCGATCAGCTTGGTCATCGCGCCCCTGAAATCACGTGGCTTATCGCCCTTCATCAAGGCCATTGGGCCGCCATGACCTATTGGCCCGCGCGGGCGCCTACTACCGGGGGCTGCTCTTCCTCCAGATGATCTGGTTCCGCGATCCATGCTCATGCCAGCTCCTCCTCGCTCAACTGCGACCGGGCAATCTCCTGATACGTTGCGCAGGTTTTCATCAATTCGTGATGTTTGCCCTTGCCCACCACCTCGCCCTCCTCCAGGACGACGATCTGATCGGCATGCTTGACCGTTGCCACTCGCTGGGTGACGATCAGCACGGTACTCTCGCTGGTTTTCTCTTTCAGTGCTTTGCGTAAGGCTGAGTCGGTCTTGAAATCTAGCGCTGAGAAGCTGTCGTCAAAAATGTAGATCGGCGGTCGCTTGACCAGCGCACGTGCAAACGCCAGGCGCTGCTTCTGACCGCCGGAGACATTAGCCCCACCCTGCGCGATCTCGGCGTCGAAGCCTTCAGGCTCGGTGAAGATAAACTCACTGGCCTGGGCGATATCGGCTGAATCTCGCAATCTCTCCTCACTGGCATCCTCGTCGGCGTAGCGCAGGTTGGTCTCGATGGTCCCCGAAAAAAGCATCCCCCGCTGGGGTACATAACCAATCCGATCGCGCAAGTCGCGCTGTCTCACCTCACGGATATCGATCCCATCGATGACAATGGCGCCCTCGGTCACATCGTAAAAACGTGGGATGAGATTGACCACAGTAGATTTACCCGATCCCGTCGATCCGATGAAGGCAGTTGTCTCCCCCGGCCGGGCCGTAAAGTTGATATTGCAGAGCACATTATCAGGCGCACCCGGGTAGCGGAAGGAGACGTCGCGGAACTCGATGCGGGGTTCGAATTGCTTCTCGAACTGTTTGGGCTGCTCAGGATCCGTGATGCTGAGCTCGGTTTCTAATACATCGGCAATACGTCCACCCGATACGGCCGCGCGCGGCAGGAATATGAACATCATCGACATCATCAGGAAGGCAAATACGATTTGCATCGCGTATTGCATGAAGGCGATCATGTCGCCCACCTGGATGTTTGCCTCGGCCACCTGATGGGCTCCGACCCAGATGATGCCGACCGTCAATCCATTCATCAGTAGCATCATCAATGGCATCATCGTGACCATCACGCGAGCGATGAACAGGCTGGTATCCGCCAGATCCCGGTTGGCGTCATCAAATCGCGCTTCCTCGGCTTCTTCCTTGTTGAACGCCCGGATCACCATCATGCCGGATAAGTTTTCACGCGTAACAAGATTCAACTTGTCGATCAAGGTTTGCATGAGCTTGAACTTCGGCAGGCCGATCGAAAACACCACCAGGATCAGGCCGAGCAGCACGATCACCGCCAGCGCGATGATCCACCACATGTTGGCACTCTTATCGATCGCCCGGATCACCCCGCCAACCCCGATAATGGGTGCATACAGCACCATACGCATGATCATAAAGGTCACCATCTGGATCTGGGTAATATCATTGGTCGAGCGGGTGATTAGGGAGGCGGTTGAAAATTGATCGAACTCGGCACTTGAGAAATGCTCCACCTTCTCGAAGGCTGCCAGGCGGATATCGCGCGCGACTCCCGCTGCTGTGCGCGAGGCCAGGTACCCCACCGCTACGGTACAGGCCCCTCCGAGCAGCGAAATGAGCAGCATCGTGCCCCCGGTTTGCAGCAGGTAGTTCGTCTGAAGCCTGGCTGTATCGACTCCGATGGTCTCATACTCCGCACGAACGGCACCTACTGCCATCTGGTTAACCATGTTGTCGCCCAGACTGGCGAAGGCATCATGGATCGATTCGGTGAGTGTTGGAAGCATGGCCTCCGGTAGCTGCTCCAATATGGTAAACGGATCGGTTCCAGCCGGGATATCAGGCAGGTCGAACCCGAGCCGCTCCCCCATGGCACCCATTGCTGCTGGGTCAGCGACCATCTGCTCGAGGCCGGATACCACGACAAATGCTTTACCCAGCACTGGATTCAGCGCTTCGATCTCGGACCTTTTCAGGTCTTTGCGGATATACAAGGCCTGGTCTGATAGCGCAGGAAATTGCTCAAGGTACAGGTCGGCCGCTGGGGTATTCGGCTCGACCCGTTCATAGGCTTTCAACGCACGATCGGCTTCGTCGTTGCTCATGAAGATCAACAGCTTCTCCATCTCGCTGACGCGAATCGCAATGGGTACCGCGTTTTCAACCCCGTTCTGTTGAATGCCGTTGTTTACGATCCTGGAGAGATAATCGGGTAGCGCCAGGTCGGCATTAGCCTGAATAAATAACAGGGTGATCGAGAGCACGACCAGCAGGAGATAGGGCTTTAGGTATTTGATCAGACGCAGCATACGAACAGTACTCCTCGGCAGGAAATATCTCTATTTGAAAGCTGCCAATCAGCCAAGCTGATTTCCTTTGGCAACCAATACTTGTAAAGCGGCGGTGATACGGTCCTTCTCGTCGCTGGATAATTTCTCGGCCAGCTGATCAAGCCAGCTCTCTCGGGCTTGAATGCCCGCGTTGAGTATCCGTTGACCTTCCACGGTCAAACCGATTTGCTTCACCCGTCGATCATCAGGATCCTCGGTGCGGTGCACCAAGCCTTGCTGTACCAGTCGGTCCAGCATCTGACTGGCTGCCGCGCTGGTCACACCCAGATGCTCACCAATTTCGGTGACCCCACAGCTCCCGAGCTGATGGATGTGGTAGATCGCACCAAGATGCGACATCGAGAGCCCACTCTCCCGGGCAAAGTGTAAGAAATTTCGCATCGAATAGCGCATGGACACTTCTATCCATTCTTTGAGGGTGGGGACGAATGGATCCAGCGGCATACTTCACCTCGCTAAATAGTTAAGAAGTCTAAATTATATTGGGCGCTTGGCTATCCGTCAAGATACAACCAGCCCCATCATGCGATGGGGCTTTTATGCGACCGTCGACAAAACAGCGCTGTACGGGAACCAGGAATGTGGAGTATCGGGACTGTGTGCTAGTCCATGAAGATGATATCCAGGATATCCCCCAGATCATCCTTCCCCGCCAGGGTTTTCAGGTTGTAGATTTCAGTGTAGCCGCAATTGTGACAGGAAGTAAAGGCGTAGCGGTATGGCTGGATTTCCAGCAACCTTGAGATCCCCGTGCCAGACATCGACAGTTGTTCTACGTGCGCGCCATCCTGATCGCATTTGGGACAATGGAAGGCTTCTGATAATTGGGCCTCGATCGTTGACATGCTTTTCTCTCCATGGCTACCAGGCAGATTATTCTCCTGGCCTTGTGTCCACCAGCCTACAAGATTCGCTTTGGGATGACCTGACACAAAGATGACGTTAAAGCATGAATACACTCAAAGCTGAGAGATGGCAAATGGGGGTACAACGCACTCTCCCGGCGATCACTGGAGGTATACGCCGCAATACATGCAGCGCGGAAACACGCCTCAGCAAAGGGTATTTGAATCAGCGCCTTGATGAATCAAAGTCAGGAGGTGATAAAGGGGAGCTCCCCTCATACTTCTGGTTAAGGAATGCGAAATGGGTACGCCTCATACTGTTCCAGCGTGGGTTTGTAGATGTTGTTTGTATGCAGATTCAGCACCAGCCGGATCGCAATGATGATCGAAAAAAGGATGAAGCCAGTGCTGTCCTCGATTCGGGTGAAGATGGGCAACAGGAAAATCCAGAAGACCAGGTTGTAGGCCTTGCGGATCAGTGCAAGTGGATGGAAGAAGGCTTGGTGGACACGGATATGATCAGGCGTGTTATCTCGGAGCCATGCGAACCGCATGTCGGTATGACCTTCGAGGATCAATCAGTACAACACCCCGATGATCGCAAGACCGATCAATCCGCCCCGCGTCGTCCATAGCGATGTGGAATAGGCATATGCGATATACAGAATGGAAGGAAGCCCCAGCGCAAGTGTGAGTATGTTATTCCAGCGTACGGTTAAGAATTGTTGCTTTGTCATTGATTCTGCCCTGCCGTCCCCGGATGATAGCTGATCAATCACCCGACTGTGATTACGACATTGCCCTTTTTCGCCCCGGTTTCGACAAACCGATGTGCTTCGACGATTTGCTCCAATGGAAATTCCCGATCAATATAGGTATGTAGTTTTCCCTCTTCGATCAGTCCCCTTAGGGTCACCAAATCCCCCTGTGTTCCACTAGCAGTCTGCATTTTTACCTTGCGACTTGAGATCAAATTGGTCCATGATCCAGAAAGCAATTGCGACATGGGGTTCGCCAGAAGATAGGTTCCCCCTTCCTTTAATACCTTATTGGCACGGGAAAATCTAACGGTGCCCACCACATCAAATATGAGATCGTATACCACGCTGCTCTTGGTGAAATCCTCGCGGGTATAGTCAACGACGTGATCGGCTCCCAACGCTCGCAGCATATCCAACTTACCGCCGCTGTCGACCGCAGTGACTTGCGCGCCTGCGAGCTTGGCCAGCTGCACGGAAAAGATACCGATGCTGCCCCCTGCCCCGTTGATCAGGATTTTCTGCCCGGGTTGGAGGTTTCCCAATCGAATGAAGTGCAGGGCATCACGCCCGCCGAAGGGTATCGTGGCTGCTTCTTCAAAGGTCATGTTCGAAGGTTTGAGCGCTACCCCGCCTTGCATATCGTCCGGTTTTTCTGAGAGACAGATATATTCTGCGTTGGCACCAAATTTCATACCCGCAGCACCGAACACCTGGTCGCCAATCTTGAACATGGTGACATTTTTTCCAACAGCCTCGATCACGCCCGCCAGTTCCGTTCCCGGGATTGTCCCCTGCTTCGGTTTCAGGAAACCGATCCACAGCCGCATTGGAAGACTCAGGAGCAATGGGAATTTGAGCGCCCGCATCTCGCAATCACCGGCCGTGACGGTTGTGGCATGGATACGGATCAGGATTTCATCATCCATGGGTGTCGGCTTTTCGATCTCCCGTAGCTGCAGCACTTCGGGTGGACCGTACTTCGTCCATGCAATCGCTTTCATCGGGCACCTTTCACAATCTTCATTTGGTTATTGAACAATCCATCTCATCAATTTGCGTCGCCATGTCCTACGGAGATGACGACATTGCCCATTTTATGTCCCCTTTCGACATACCTGTGCGCCTCAGCCATCTGCTCCAATGGGTATGTGCGATCGATGACCGCCTTGAACTCACCCGCCT
>JBFFMI010000160.1:0-6249 GCA_041554155.1 Anaerolineales bacterium | reverse complement strand
GTAAAGATCGCCGCAGAACGCGTTCGGTTGGCAGTGAGTCTCTCGGACGAAGGGGATGCCGCGTTATTGGTCGGTTTCGCTGCCGAAAGGATCGAAGAGGCCGGGCGAGCGATCGAACTTGGGCGTTATGAATCGTTAGATCAAGCCCTGACTGGATTAAACAGCACGCTGGATGAGATCGCTGAACTTGACACGCCCTCAGATGACCGATCTGCTGGAGTATTCGCTGAATTAGAATCAAAGCTTCAAAACCACCTCACAGTACTCTACCGGGTGCTTGATCAAGTACCCGAGAATGCAAAGCCGGCGATTGAGAAGGCGATAGAAAAATCAAATCATTCACAGGATGTTCTCGATAGCGTCAAGAAACGTGGTGGTCCAAACGAATCAGCACCAGGGCAGTTGAAGAAAAACGAGGCCACGAATGACCACCCTGGACAGGGCAATGGTCACGAAAAAGATAAGCCGGAAAAGACTGAAAAACCGAAATAATCACGAACATCATCCCTGGAACTCACTAACGCCCAGCCCTTTGCCTGGGCGTCTGTTTCTCCCCCTTAATCAGGATCTGATCTATACTACATTCCCTATCATTTATCCGAAATATGGATTGAGCGTTCTTGGAGTTTGAGATTATGCAGGTCTATATTATCGTCGCGCTATTGGTTGCTTTGCTCGTGACCGTCTTTGCGGTACAGAATAACGCGGTGATTGCCGTGACACTTTTTGCCTGGAAGGTTGAGGGCTCCCTGGCCATCATCTTGATGGGGACACTGTTCCTTGGGATCCTGGTGGGCGTGTTTTTACTCACGCCAACGGCAATTCGCGGCCGTTTGACGGCCGCCGAATTGCGCAAACGTCTCCGGAAAACAGAGCAGGACGTCGAAACCGCTCGAAAAGTTCAGTTGTTCCCTGAGCCAAACGAGCTGGTGGATACAGCCTCCACGCCACCGGAAGAGGCTGGTCCGGAGAAACCAGGCAGCGAAATTTAGCTCTCTATACAAGAACATCTCTGAAGATCAGTTTTACGCTCGAATTCTCCCCCATCGTCGCATTGGGCAATCCGCATACGAGAGCTATCCAGAATAGGCTCGAGTTTCACTCGCTCAAAATCCGGACCATTTCCGATGATTGATTTCCTCGTGGTATAGCTATCTTCAGGTCCATCCTCTGCCTGGATAGCACTATGATCACTGCGTCAATCGACATCTGCCTCGATCACCTCGCCACAACGCATGCAGCGGGCATGGTCCCGATGACGATGATCTGGTCTGCTCCTCATCGACTGGGGAATCCGCTTGATTGAGCTTACTGTCGACCTAGGCGTAAGCGTTAGAGGGGCCAGAACGTGGGCATAAAAAGTATTGTGATCGCGAGAACCACCACCAACAAACCGAAACCAACTCTCACATAATCCGAGAGACGATATCCTCCAGGACCCATCACCAGGCTGTTTGTGGGATGCGCGACCGGGCTCAGGAAACTAGAGGAGGCTGCGATTGCGACCGTGATGGCAAGGGCGTAAGGGGATAGATCCATTTGCGTAGCCGTGCTCAATGCTATCGGGGCCATAAGCACGGTGACGGCTGCATTGGGCATGATTTGTGTGATCGCAACCGTCATTAAAAAAAGAGCAGCCAGTATGGCGGTTGAACCATTTCCCCCAACAAATTGCACTGCTAATTGGGCGAGCATCTGAGCTGCACCGCTTTCCTGGAGTGCGATCCCCAGCGGAAGCATCCCAGCGATCAAGAAAACGGCGGGCCAGTTGATATATCGGTACGCTTCATCCATCGTGATGACCTTAAACAGCACCATCATGGTTGCACCGATTACGGCCGCAATCGCAATAGGAAATAGATTCAGCAGCACGAGAGTAATGACACCGGCCATGATCGCGAGTGCCGCGGGAGCTTTTTCAACCCTGGGTGGTTGTTGATCTTCCTCTGTCAGGACAAGGAAATCCGTTTCCTCACTGATTAATCGGACTGCTGATCTAGGCCCATATAGCAGCAAAGCGTCGCCGAATCGCAGGGGCATATCTCGAAGGGCTGAACGGTAGGTGCGGCCTGAACGCCAGATGGCCAGCACACTCAGCCCATACTTCTCGCGGAAATGTAGCTCGCGCAAGGTTTTACCGGATAATGCAGAGTGGGGGGAAAGCACCACTTCAGTGGATCCGATCGTGTCGGTCTTTAATTCCTCCAGGGCTGGCAATGCGCCCAGTTCGATTTCAAGTTGGGCTAACCCCACCATCACTTTCAAATCTTCTGGCCAGACCTCGACAATCAGAAAATCATCAGCTTTGAGCGTGTAGGATGGTTCGGGGAGCAAGCGAACCGAGTCTCCCTCGCGGATCGCCAATACTGCGATTCCGAACGCGTCGGCGAGGCGGCTCTCAGCAAGGCTTAACCCCACAAGGCTCGAGTTGGATTCGATCTGCATACCCAGGATCCGCTCATTGAGTTTGTACTTCTCTGCGACAGTGGGGGGATCGATAGGTCGGATGTCAATCCAATCAAGCTGTTGCTCAAATTGTCGAATTTGGGCTTCGCTGGCCTGGATCAGCAAAGTATCTCCTGCGTGCAGTACTTTCTCCTGAAGATTGGTGCGTTGAGGGCTGTGGTTATGCGTGATCGCTAAGACGTTTACGCCGTATTGTGACCGGAAACCACTTCCGTAGAGGGTCTCACCCGCTAGACTGCTGTCGGGAGCCAAGCTTACCTCGTAAAGCTGAATGCCATCCGATTGGAGAAGGGCGAGGGGGACCGGCTCAGGGTCCAGTGAGAGTAGACGCTTGTGCTGGAGCGCGACCAGGATATCGGGCCGACCTTCGACGATCAAGCGGTCGTTGGATGCCAGAGTGGTTTGAGGGCCCGGGGCGAATACTTTCTCAGATTTTCGGAGAATGGCGAGAATGTTTAATCCCAGCGCAGCGCCGATGCGGCTCTCAAGAATGCTCTTCCCATGAATGGAAGAATCTTCAGGTAGTCGTACCACAAATAAGCGCTCATTGACGTCAAAGATATCCGTCTCTGCCGGGAGTTCGCGTACCTGATCCAATGTAAGGTCTCGCTTTGGCAGCAAATGGCGCCCGAACAGCATCATGAAAGCGGTACCACCTACCAGCAGCAGTAGGCCGATAGGGGTGAAAGCGAAGAATGGGAAGGGCTGTAAACCCCAGGCTTGAACGGCATCGTTGACCAGGATATTTGCGGGGGTACCGATCAGGGTGGTCAAGCCGCCAAGCAATGAGCCATAGGCCAGGGGCATCAACAACCTGGATGGGGCATGACCTGTACGGCGGGTGATATCCATTACGACAGGCAACAACAGGGCGGTTACACCGACATTATTAAGGAAGGCCGACAGCAGGCCTGCACCTAGCATGATGGCCCCGATCAGACGCATCTCCCCATTTCCAGCAAAGCGGAGAACCATTCTACCGATGGCTCGTGCAATGCCGCTGCGCGCCAGCCCCCCGCTGAGGATGAATACCGCCCAGACAGTGATCACGGCCGGGTTACTGAAGCCTGATAACGCCTGTGATGGCGTCAGTAGACCGGTAACTGCCAGTACCACTAACACCAACAGCGCGATGAGATCAATGCGCAGCCGTTCACTGATAAGCAGGATCAGGGTGAGGGCGACGATGCCAAGTACAAGGACGATATCGTTGGTTAAGGGAAGTATTGTTTCCAAATCCATTCCTGCAATCTGAGGGTCTTAGGATAGCCGAGCATGGTATAGCCAGCAAGCTTGTGCCAGTTTGTGCATCAGATTCTTTTTCCAATCGGCATGCGTGCGCGCATCGGAACAGAGATTGCGATTCGGGGTTATCCCTTTTAGGGAATGTCTTTCCATATCGACGCTGGAGGCTGGATGTCTGAAAAAAGATTAGGACGGTTGACGAAGTTGATCTATGGGGCCGGGGATACGGGTTTCAGCCTCACGTCCACGATCCTGGGACTATATTTCGCCATCTATCTGACCGATGTTGTGGGCTTATCCCCTGGCATTGCAGCCTCCGCCATCTTGATCGGGCGTATCTGGGATTTTGTAAACGACCCCTTGATTGGTCACCTCTCGGACCGTACCCGCAGCCGTTGGGGCCGAAGGCGACCTTACCTCTTATTTGGTGCGATCCCATTCGGTGTGGCTTTCACGCTCCTTTGGTGGAAGCCACCGATCGGAACGGAGGTGGGATTGGCCATTTACTATGCAGTGGCTTATCTGTTGTTTGACACTGCCGCCACCTTCACCTATATGCCCTATTTCGCGTTGACCCCCGAACTCGCTGAGGATTACGACGAACGTACTGCGCTGACCAGCTACCGCATGTTTTTCTCGATTGCCGGGGGTTTAGTGGCAGTTGTGGTCCCGCTTGCGATCATTGGTACGTTCCGTCCTGAAAATGCCAACAAGGTGACGCAAATGGGAGTGATTTTCGCCGCAGCAAGCGTTCTGCCGCTCTGGCTGACCTTCTTTGGCACTCGAGAGCGTGAACAGCACATGCGGCAGGAGCGACCGGCTTTGGTGAAGTCCATCCAGGCAGCGGTTAAAAATCGTCCGTTTGTCTTCGGTGCAGGGCTTTTCCTGCTTACCTGGGTCGCGGTGTCCATCCTAGAGACTACCCTGCTCTTCTTCCTTAAATACGTCGTCGGCCGTGAAGCGCAGACCGACTTGATCATGGCGACGATCTTTGTCACGGCCATTTTCACACTACCACTCTGGGAATATATCTCCCGCCGTTGGAACAAGCAGCGAGCCTATATCACCGGGATCGGGTTCTGGGCCGTCGTACAGATGGTCCTGATCACCTTGAGCCCTCAATCCTCCTTATTCTGGCTAATCAGCCTCAGTGTGATGGCAGGGGTTGGCGTGGGCGCAGCACATGTATTGCCATGGTCGATTATCCCCGATGCCATTGAATGGGATGAGCTGCAAACAGGCGAACGCCACGAAGGCATGTTCTACAGCCTGATAACTTTGTTACAGAAAATTGCATCCGCTATCGCCATCCCGCTCGTGCTTTACCTGTTGGAGGCGACCAACTATGTCGCCAATGCGGAGGTTCAAAGCCCGTCCGCTTTGTTAGGCATTCGCATCGTTGTCGGCCCCATCCCGGCGATCTTGCTATGTGCCGGCATCCTGTTCGCCTGGAAGTACCCCCTTAATCGTGAGACTCACCGTGAGATCAAGCAGCAAATTAACGCCAAACGCACGGGGGGGTTATAAACCGGACATGGGTATCGAAATCATCCCGGCACTCAGTTCTCGTCAGCAGCATCGTTTCCTGACTTTCCCCTGGAAGGTCTATCAACAGGATCCCCTATGGGTACCGCCAATCCTCAGCGATCGACGGAAAACGATCGATCCAGCCCAGGGGGCTTTTTTCAAGCGGGGTGAAGCCGCCTTCTTTTTAGCCATGCGTGATGGAGAAATCGTGGGAACGATCTGTGCTGGTGAGGATCACGCCACCAATCATCAACGTGGGCGAGCCGATTGCTTGTTTGGCTTTTTTGAATGTCTAGATGATGCAGAGATAGCGGCAGCGTTGTTTGATCGAGCGAAAAAGTGGGGTCGCCAGCGAGGTCTTAAACGCCTCTTTGGACCTTTTAATCTCGATTACGAAGATGGTTATGGGCTGCTGGTCGAAGGTCGGGATCGTCCCCCGGTGGTGCTCTGCGGGCATACGCCTCTGTATTATCAGGACCTGGTGGAGGGCTACGGATTTACCAAGGCTCGAGGTGATAATCTGGCTTTCGAGATCCGTGTGGATGACGATACGGTAGAACGGCAGCGATTGCGGCGCCTGGCAGATAGGATGCGCAAGCGGAACTGGGTGAAGGTGCGCGGGGCCAATCTGGAGGATTTCGAGGCCGAGATCGATCGCGTTTACGGGATCATCAACCGAGCGCTGCAGCATCTTCCCGATCACATCGGTTGGCAGCGCGAAGCCCTGGAGGCCACATTTGCCGCTTTCCGGCGGGTTGCCGATCCCGAGCTTATCCTTTTCGCTGAAGTGGAAGGAGAGACGGTAGGGTGGTTTCCCGGCGTGCCAAATTTGAATGAGGTGGCCATACATTTGAATGGTTTGCGATACCCATGGGATTTCCTGCGCTATTTGCGCTGGAGGCTTCATAGACCGGAGTGCATCGCTGTAAAATCCGTCCTGGTTCTGCCAGAATACTGGCAGACGGGTGTGGCCTTGCTCATGTTTGATGAAATGGCGAAGCGAGCTATAGC
>JBFFMI010000159.1:0-6318 GCA_041554155.1 Anaerolineales bacterium | reverse complement strand
GACTGCACCTGGGCAAGCAGGCCCTCATAATAGCCTCGGCTGGGTGCTATATGCGGTCGGGAGGTTCGAAGAAGCTGCTGACTCATTTGCCCGGGCGATGGAGTTAGACCGCTCTTGGGCTGATCCACACATCGGTTTGGCGTATCTTCACCTAAGCTCTGGGGAATTAGCGGCAGCGGAGGTGGAATTTCAAGTTGCTCTGGATGTAGCTGATGAAGCCTACTCCGCTGCGCAGGCCTACCATGGGCTGGGGAATGTGGCCCACCAGCGTGATGATCTTGAAGCCGCCATCGCTTATTACGAGCAAGCAGTCCGTGAGGATTGGCAGTTGGCAACCGCCCATATGGATATGGCTATCGCCTACTTTGCCATGGGAGATTTCGCCCGCGCAATCGCGCATGCTACAGATATCATCGGCTTCTCACCTGATTGGGGTGCGCCGCATGCTTTGCTTGCACTGGCCAACTTCCAACTCGATCAAAGCGAAGCATTGGGGCGTGAGTTGGATTGGGCTGCGGATCTGAGTTCTGAAGACATCTACAGCCTATTGCTTCTGGCTGATGTTTACTGGGGCCTGGGAGAATATGCCGAGGCAGAGATGATCCTTCAGCGTGCCAGATTGCTTTACCCTGAGAACCTCCAGGTAGCGCTGCTTCTAGCGCGCCTGGCTGCCCAGGATGGCGATTTTGCGGAGGCGGATGCCTTGATTGACACGCAAATTGACCAGGACCCTTCCGCCTATGAGAGTTACCTGGCACGTGCATGGGTTGCTATCGAAAAGCAGGACCTCCCGAGCGCTGAGGCGGCCTTGGATCAGTCCTTGAGTTTGAACGCTGATAACTGGGAAGCCCACAACCTCAGGAGCTTCGTGTACTTTCATCTTGGCCGCATTGATGAGGCCTACCTGGAAGCTGATGCTGCGATACGTGCCTATAGGTTTGAAAGCTCAGCCTATGTGCATCGTGCTTTTGCCGCACGGGCACAGGGAAATATCGAAGCTGCCCAGGATGATGCTGAGCAAGCCATCTTGTTGGAACCGAAATACGACCTGGCACACTTTATCTTGGGCGTCGTCCAATTCGATCGCGGCGATAGTGTCGCAGGTGCAGAGAGCTTGCGCCTGTTTCTGGAGCTCGCACGCGATCGGGCTTATGTGCGTGACTATGTTCTGCAAGCCCAGGCTTTCATGGAACAGGTACCTTAATGCAGGCTCAGAACCGATTCGGGCTTCCGATAAAGACAACCCGGTAGGCTGAAGGGTATTTCTCCTGAGGATTGCTGCCTGAACCAGTTGACCTTTTTCCAGCCATCACCTAAAGTAAAAGTGTGCTCGCAAAAATCCACGCTGCAGCCGTCGTTGGGCTGGAGGGGGAGATCGTGGAGGTTGAAGTGGACACCGCACGCGGGCTCCCCTCCTTCACAATCGTTGGCTTACCCGATACTGCCGTTCAAGAGAGCCGTGAACGCGTCCAGGCGGCGATCAAAAACGCCGGTCTGGTCTTTCCGCGCCATCGCGTGACGGTCAATCTTGCACCGGCTGATCTGCGCAAAGAAGGCCCAGCCTATGATCTCCCCATTGCACTGGGGGTATTGGCCGCCGCCGACCAGATCCCTCTGGATCGATTGGATCAAACCCTGGCGGTGGGGGAGCTCTCGCTGGATGGTTCTCTGCGCCACATCAGGGGGATTCTCCCCATTGCAGCGCTCGCCCTGCAGGAGGGCTATAAAACGCTACTCGTGCCCCAGATGGACGCGGCCGAGGCAGCCCTGGTTGCCGGGATTGACGTCCTCCCGGTCCCCTCGCTCACGGCCCTGGTTAACCACCTCACCGAAATAACTCCAATCAGGGCCATGCAGGTGAATAAAACCAGATCGAATCGGACAACATCGATCGTCGGTTTTCAAGAGGTTCGAGGTCAGGAGAGCGTCAAACGGGCATTGGAGATCGCTGCTGCTGGTGGTCATAACGTCCTGATGGTAGGTCCACCGGGGGCCGGCAAGACGCTATTAGCACGAGCGCTGCCCTCGATACTACCCTCGATGCAGTTCGATGAGGCGCTGGATGTGACCCGGATTTACTCCGTGGCCGATCAACTTCCTTCCGACGTCCCTCTGCTCCAATCTCGCCCATTTCGTGCTCCCCATCACACCATCTCACATGCGGGTCTGGTGGGAGGGGGAAATTGGCCTCGCCCGGGTGAAATTTCCCTGGCACATCGCGGGGTTCTATTCCTCGACGAGTTGCCCGAGTTCGGCCGCCAGGCGCTGGAAGTGCTGCGCCAACCTCTGGAAGACAAAAATGTAACCATCAGCCGGGCCAGGGGTTCTCTTTCATTCCCCGCCAACTTTATGTTGGTGGCTGCGATGAATCCTTGCCCGTGTGGGTACTTCGGCGATAGTGAGCGTGACTGTTCCTGTAGCATGGCAACGATCACTCGCTATCAAAAACGGATTTCCGGCCCGTTGCTCGATCGCATCGACATCCACATTGAGGTCCCGAAGGTGGAATTTGAAAAACTAACTGGAGATCGGACAGGCGAGACATCCGAGGCCATTCAGGGACGTGTTGAAAGGGCGCGTGACAGACAATTAGTTCGATTCGAGGCGAGTGCTCTCATCTGTAATGCAGATATGGGACCCCGAGAAGTTCAATCGTTCTGTGATCCGGGTCCGGAAGGATTGTCTCTGCTTCAGCAGGCTATGAAGCGATTGAATTTGACCGCTCGTGGCTATCACAGGGTCTTAAAACTCAGCCGAACTATTGCTGACCTCGCTGGAGCAGAAAGCATCATGCCGGCATATCTGGCCGAAGCGCTGCAATACAGACCGAGACGCTGGATGGAAACTACACATTCCTAGAAGCGCGCCAACCCCCAGGCTTGTTATGCTGCACACTTGTTGTTTCATGATTGCGCTAGAAATGCTATAAACACCTATACTAGGTGGGCCAGGAACACCCACTCTCTCATTCAGGAGGTATCAGGATGAAGAACCCGGCCTTTGAAAGAATCATCGTCACCGATTCAAAAATTGATGAGAGAGTCCGGGAACTGGCAGCCCAGATCTCCGCAGACTATGCCGACAAGCAACCGCTCTATGTCGTTGGTATCCTAAAAGGAGCCTTCATCTTCCTCGCGGATCTGTGCAGACGACTAACCGTGCCACATATTGTTGATTTCATGGCTCTGTCTAGCTATGGGAAAAGCACGCAGAGTGGCGCCGTAAGAATCCTGATGGACCTACGCGAACCCATCCATGGTGCCCACGTCCTCTTGATTGAAGACATCATCGATACCGGTAATACATTGAGTTACTTGAATGAGACCTTGATGGGTCGTGGCCCGGCTTCCCTTGCGACCTGTGTGCTGCTGAAAAAAGAGCGCCATCAGATGAATGTACCGATCGATTATCTTGGTTTCACGATTCCGGACGTGTGGGTCGTGGGATACGGCCTGGATTTTGGAGAAGCGCATAGAACGTTGCCCTATATTGCTGAACTTAAACAGAGTAAACATCCTTAATGCGACGTTCGGTTTCTGGATCCTTTTGGTATGCTCATGGGAATGCGTAACACAATTCGCAATGGCTCGTTATATACTGATATTGGCGTATCGTGATTCGTATGAAGGGTCAAGCTTATGATCTCTTTCCCCGAAGCGGTAGATGTATTAGAAAGCGTTAGCGAGCTCCTCAAGGCAGTGCGCGCCGTCGAGGCAACAGTTGAGGGGACAATTGATGAGTTGGATAGTGTGTTGGCGGTTCTGGGGTTTGCGCACAACAAGGAATTTCAGAATGTCGACGAGGCACTCCGATATCTGGACAAAGTTGTCCAACCACAGATGGTCGGTGTTCGTGATTCTCTCAAAATGGGCACGGAAGATCAACTGGCGCGCTTGAAACAAGCGAGAGAGCAAATGGATCGCCTGGTTCTGCGCATGCGCATGGTTGTAGACGGTGATGTAGGCGATTTGCTTCCGTAAACACAGCGCTAAGATTACGTTGTGAACCACTCCCCAGAAGGATCGCTCAAGGGGAGTGGACGCTTTTTAACGGAAACACCTGTTGGGGGAATAACTGCCACGAAATTAAAGCCTCGCTTTGCGGCCTCGGATTAAAATGCTGTACTGAATACCGTGCATACAGATGAACTTACGCTAACAGCGATCGGATTAGGCTACCTACCTCTCCAGCGTCAAGTTCAATAGGATCTGTCATATCTCTATGCGAGCGGGTTGATGCGACCAACCGTATACTCTGTTTGCCTTCGCATGGTATCGGCCGGAACTGTGTGCACCGGGAGCGAGCCTTTCCAGTCGCTGTGCCTTGCTGGCTGGAACCGACAAGGGGATCCAGTTTGTCTCGTGAGCTTCGAGTGATCACAGGATCGCAGGTCTGCGAATAAGGTATTAAACAGTTGTTGCTCGGGAGGCAATAGGAGTGGAAAGCAAGTGTATAACGAGTTCTTAGGCGAACGCGCGATTAGTCAAACGGGAGCTCCTGCAGTCGAACCGGATGATCTTCGTTTGTAGTGATCGTGCTCGTTTCAACCCAACTGCCAGGCTTCACCGATGCCAGACCAATCCACCCGAACCTGGGTGAATGGGCGCTCGAGGTGATCTCGCCGATTTTGCGACTATCAACATGGATTGAGCCACCTTGGAGAAGGGGTTTATCCGAGCTAACGCCGATCAGCATGTGGGCAAGTTTGCCCCTGCTCTCCATGCGGGCGATGATCTCCTGTCCTATGTAACACCCCTTTGAGAAGCTGATGGCATCCCACAACCCCACTTCCAGGGGAATAGTCTCGATGCCAATTTCATTCCCGATTGCAGGTGAGCCTGATTCGACCCGCAGCAATTCTGCGAGGTCATCGCTCTGGACTGGGGGCGGTTGCTGTTGTTGACTGGTTATGAGCGCTTCCGCCACGCTGTCATGACAGAGTAACCGAACACGCGCAAGATTGCCTAGCGGTTGTTTCCAGAGATTTACCTCACTGACTTGAAGAACGTCTTCGCCATTGTAGCTGCTGAAAGCCTCATAAGACCCCAGCTGTTGCTCGGCCTCAGGGCCAATGAAGTCGAACAGCTTCCAATCGAAAGTGCTCTCTACTATTTGAACATCATCCTGGAAAAAGATATAGCCTGAAAGCCAGTTGTGTAAGGTAGCAGGCGAATCATGCCAACAAAGAAGCAAATATTCTGGATCGTTTGGAATGACGGTAGCGATTTCCACAATGCGCGCATGGGCGTTGGTGAACACGGTGGTGAGAGGGATGCTCTGGGACGGATCTGAAAGGTCATTGGTTGACATACGATTAAGCAGATCCAACGCGTCGGGACCCTGGACATGGAGGACAGCGGGATTGGGCCGCTCGAGTAGTATCGCCCGTTGATGGGCGGCTTGATAATATTGTGCTAAGGTTGAAGAACTCACAGTCCGCATTTGCGTAAAACCCTTTTAGGTTGTATTTGGATAGATTATATCTGCATTGTGTTGCGAGCTTCATACCCGAGTCTTGATGGTGAATGTATAATGCCACGCAGCTGGCACCCTTCCTGCAAGGTGTTGACAGAAGAAGGTGATATGGCAAGGCGACGACGAGAGCAGAAAGATTTTTCGATCCCCGAGCTTGAAGCAATGCTCGCCAGGAAGAAACTGGAGGCGCGAAAAGCGCGGGTCGATGATTTTAAACGGACAGGGAGGATCCTTCCCGGTGTCACTGCGCTTGACTCGGCCCAGCGAGAGATCGCCCATCGGGTCAAAATCGAGGATGGGCCGTCGAGCCAAACGGTGTCCACGAAGGTGGAAGCGAGTCCAGCCTCTCGTCGAATCAACCGTTTACTGCTCGCTGTCGAGGTCATCGGTGTGATCGGTTTGCTGTATGTCCTGTTGAGTGGTGCCGGCGCTCTACAAATATTAAACAGGGAAGTTGCTCAAGCGCTTGCCGTCGAAGCGGTCCCGACACCCCTTATCACAGCCGTCGTTTTACCCTCTGGCCATACCCCACCCACCTCACCAGGTGGAGCACGGCCTAACGATTCCGAGATCCCGGAACACCTGAGACCGCTGGTGCAATCCATGCCAGTTGTCAATGTTCCTGCCCCGGGACCTGCACATGCGCGTAGCATCTTCATTCCAAGGTTGTGGAATGATGCTGCCCCCGTCGTGCAAGGTACTGGTTGGGAGCAGTTGAAGAAAGGGGTAGGTCAATTTGTTGGCAGTGCCAATCCGGGCGAGGAAGGAAATCTTGTTCTATCAGCACATAATGATATTTTTGGGGAGTTGTTCCGAGATCTAGATCAGCTGAAGCCAGGGGAT
>JBFFMI010000158.1:0-6345 GCA_041554155.1 Anaerolineales bacterium | reverse complement strand
GATTCGGGTGTGTGGGTTGGGGGGGGTTTTGGGATATTTGCGGGGGGGGGCGACTGCGTGACGGTCGGTGTAAGGCTCGGTTCGGGTGTGTCTGTGGCGGTGGGCTCGAGCGTTGGGGTTGGCGTAGCGCTAGGTTCGATGGTTTCCGTGGGGAGTTGTGTAGTTGGTGTGGGAGGCGGCAACGTCGCAGTTGGTTCAGCCTGTGTTTGACCGCAAGCTACGAGTACGATCACGAATAAAAAAATCAGGAAGCTGCGCTTAAACATTGTTGTCTCCTCACCTGGAAAGCCCACCGTTTTGGTTCGCACAAGGCCTAATGTACTGTGAGTTGACAAGAAGACGCAACACAACGCTGGGGCTATCAAGGTCATTTGCTTGACACAAATTTCACATTCCCCCTACACTCATGCCCTGGAAAAGGAGAGCGCATGAAAAATCCAGTGTTGCATATCATCCAGCAACGCAAATCGGTACGTGCCTACGAAGATCGACCCATCCCACTGAAAGTGCGACAGGCCGTGCTTGATGCAACCCGGCGAGCGCCCACAGCGGGCAACATGATGCTTTACTCGATTATTGAAGTAGAGGATCAGGCAGTTAAGGATGCATTGGTCGAGACCTGTGACAACCAGGCGTTCATTGCAACTGCCCCCTGGGTACTCTTATTCCTGGCTGATTATCAGCGTTGGTACGATTACTTTGAACTCAGTGAGGTAGAGCAGTTCGTGCGGGAACAAGGCGTCGGGATGATCAAACCGGCCGAAGGGGATCTCTTCCTGGCCTGCTGTGATGCTTTGATCGCGGCACAGACCACTGTGATCGCTGCCGAATCCCAGGGTCTTGGTTCTTGCTACATCGGTGATATCCTCGAGAATTTTGAGATCCATCAAGAGATGTTCTCTCTGCCACCCTATGCGGTACCGGTGGCCTTGCTCTGCGTTGGATACCCCACGCAAGCACAACGGGAGCGGGAGAAGACGACCCGTTTTGATCCCGAATACGTGATATTTCAGAACCAGTACCGCCGCTTGAGTCCGGGTGAATACGAGCAGATGTTCGCCGATCGAAAGGAGCGTCTGCAAGCCTCAAGTGGGGCCCCCGCCAATATTGGATTATCGCTATACAAACGCAAATTTAGTGCCGATTATGCCGTGGAGATGCGCCGTTCGGTTGCAGCCATGCTGAAGAGTTGGAAAGGGAGCTAGATGGTAGGGACTCTCCCCGTTTTTGAAAAGAGTCGGGTATCATCAGGGGTAGAAGGGAGGGAACCCATGGCAGCAGAAACAGAAGGAAACAAGCTTGGGGCCATTCGTGACAATCTGTATCGATCGATCGCTCCTTATGCAAGCTCCGATCGCAGGAAGGCGATTCAGCAAATATTCGAAACCTTTCTGCCCTATGCGCTCCTCTGGGGAGTGATGATCTTCACCATGTCGCGCGGGTATTCCTATTGGCTGACGATAGGTCTCATCTTGATTGCAGCAGGCTTTCAGGTCCGGATTTTCATCCTATTCCACGATGCTGGACATGGCTCATTTTTCAAGTCTCGCAAGGCAAACCGGGTCCTCGGTTATATCGCAGGCATCCTGACCTTCACACCATACGAGCAGTGGACCAGCTCACACGCCCGCCATCACGCCACGGTTGGTGATCTGGACCGCAGAGGTATGGGGGATGTTTGGACCATGACCCTGGATGAGTACCGTGCCGCTTCATTGTGGCAGCGTCTTTATTACCGTGTCTATCGACATCCGCTGCTCATGTTTGGTTTCGGCCCGGGGATTGTCTTTTTAATCGGGAATCGATTTACGCAGAAGGGCTCGGATGAGCGAGGGCGGAAGAGCGTGCGCCTTACCAATCTGGCCTTGTTAGCAATCCTGGTCGTGGCCTATTTCACCATCGGTCTAAGAACCTATCTATTGATTCAGGTGCCAATCATGCTCATCGCCGGGGCTATGGGGGTCTGGCTCTTTTATGTGCAGCACCAGTATGAGGGGGTATACTGGGCCCGGCATGATGAGTGGGACCCGTTAAGAGCGGCGCTTGAAGGGAGTTCGTACTATAAACTTCCGAAGGTCTTGCAGTGGATCACCGGCAGTATCGGCCTCCACCATATCCACCACGTCCAGCCCAAAATTCCGAACTATCATCTGCAGCAGTGTCAGGACGACGTCGCAGAATTCCAGCAAATTGAACCCATTACGCTGCGGACCAGCCTCTGGTCACTCACCCGACACCTGTGGGATGAGCAGGCTGGACGCCTGGTAGGTTTCAAGGCGTTGCGTCTTGGCGCTGGGCCTACACCTGGATAGCGTTCCCTGCGATTTAATTGGACGTCGAATGCAATGTAAGAGACCCCGGAAATATTGGGGTCTCTTTTTTTCTAAGGTAGCTCTACATCCCACGCCATCGTTGAACCCAACCATCCCTCCAAGTTCAGCAATGACGTTTCGAGATCACGCAAGGCCGCTTCCACTTCCAACGGGTCGGGCATTGTGGTGCCAGGGAGGAGTTGCCCGCCAGAGTTTCGCTGAGGGGTACGCTGTCGTTTTTCAGCAGGCTGCGTGGTTGCCCCTGGAAATGGCCCGTTTGAGCCCGCAGGCAGGTAGGTGGGGGGATTCCTCTGTTGGCGGCTTTCTTGAAAGCTCGTGTCGAAAGGAGTGCAGCTGCCAAGAGCAGCCGCACTCAAACATGCGATGGCGAGGGAGAATTGAAGGGATCGGAAAAACATCGCGTGACCAGCTTAGCTGATCGTCTCAGCCTGCGGGACGTATTGTTGGCGAAATTCCCTGACAAGTTCGATGATCTCACGAACGATATCCCGGGCGTTGAGCAGCGAATCCCGTGCGGATGCCAGCGCATCGCGCCCCGACTTGCAGGTTTCCAATGCTAGCTGCCGATCTTTGACCTTGCCGCCACCATTGAAACCAGCGTGCTCGGAGAGGATCTGCTCGGCACGGGCGTGGTAGGCCTCAGCATCATCTACCGCTGCATATAGATCTGGCATCAGTGCTTCAATTGCACTGGTATCAATCCCCAGTTCAGCGGCTTTAGCCAGAGCCTCTTCGATGCGGCTGATGGCATTATTCGCCTTACCCACGTTGGCATCTTGAATCTCATACCATTCGTTGAGTTTTTCGAAACAGACTTCAAGCCGCTCATCGACCTTCTCCCCGAACTTGGCCTTATCCGGATCATCACCGTCATCGGCGAAAGCGGGGTTCACACCGACGAATACTGATAGGAATACAGTGATGATTAGCGCAGCCCTTACCAGCGTGGACCAATATTTCTGTTTCTGTTGAGTTAGAAGCATGATAGTCCTCCTATCTGTTCTTGGATCCTGATTGTTGCGCAGCGTGGTAATCTGGGATCGAAGGTTTTGTAAAATTCATGCAAAATATGGGATCGAAGAGGACTTGAGCAATTGCGTGGACATTTAGGGGGCCTGGGGTGAAGATGGATAGCGCACAGGTCGCCTTATTACTTCGTAATCTGACCTACCTATATACTGTTGATATGAAATCCAGCGAGGTGACCCTTGCCACGTGTCATTGAACGGGAGCAATCCATTGAGATTCGGGAAGATATGACCTGGGATCGGCGAGTATTATTTCTCCTCCTGGGGTTTTCCCGCTGATCGCACCCTACGAACTTCTCATAGAACCGGAATGGAATACTTTGTTCAACTTCTTCTTTCTACTCTCCCTGCTCATTTCTCTGGGTGCAATCTTCGTGAGCGGCTTCTTGTTTTTTGCCGCTTTTGCCGGGCTCTCCACCTTGCTGAAATTCGATGCAGCCCGGCGCGAATGTACCTACATTCATCATGCCCCGATTGTCCCATTCCGGCGCGATGTGATCTCTTACGACGCCATCGATAGGATTGACCTGGAGCAACATGATTGGACAGATGGCGCGCCAAGTTTCAGTGTTCGAGTGCAACTTCGAGATGAGGGCGCAGTGAAATCAGCCAGCTTCCAGTCTCAAGAGGGAGCAAGCGCAACGCTCGATCGGGTTTTGGCGCACTACCGCCATTAAAGGCAGTCTGGCGCCGTCCCACTGGATGCAACCCCTGGCAAAGCGAAACCAAATTCAAATTGATCAGAACCCGGTTTGCATGTACTCTGTTAAGCACCCGGTATCGTGACCTATCCTGCCAAGCCCGGAGCATGTCAGCTGATTTCATCTTTCCCTGCATGACCGATAGCAAAGTCATGTCTCGAGGTTTAGCTCAAGGAGGGTGAGACTCGATGACGACCAAATCTGATCCAAAAATCCCGGATCCAGCCGACATCTTTGTGAGCGCGACGGAGACTGTTGTTGAGAGTTTTGAGCGCATTAGCCGCAAAGAACAGCTGCTCGGTCGAGATTTTCCTCAGGGGCGTGTGCGATCCGCTGTTAAGCGATCCGGGGCGGGTGAGCATCTCTTCCTGGTTTTGCTCAGTTTTGCAGGCTCGGTTGCCCTAACACGCCTGTTTCTTGAGCTTTCAGGATATCCACAGATCGGCAATTCTGAGCTGCACATCGCGCATGTACTCTGGGGCGGGCTTTTTATATTTATCGCATCCTTGCTGCCTTTGATCCTGGGAAATGTGTGGGTGTATCCCGTTGCCGCGCTCCTATCAGGAATAGGCATGGGCTTATTCATCGATGAAGTCGGTAAGTTCATCACACAGACGAATGATTACTTCTTCCCGGCGGCGGCACCGATCATCTACATCGCTTTCCTTCTCACCGCCTGGCTTTATCTACGTATCCGCAGGCCTGCTTCACGCGACCCACGGGCTGTCATGTATAGGGTGCTGGAAGGTCTTTCTGAAGTTCTCGACCGAGATCTAGATCCGGGGGAACGTGCCTATCTAACGGCTCAGGTTGATTTTGTCACAAAAGAAACCCAGGATTCGGACCTACAACGGCTGGCGGGAAATTTGAAAACGTTTTTAACTTCGGAAGAGCTCACAGTTACCGACCCTGTATTGACGTTCATCGATCGTTGGCGGCGAAACCGCGATCGCTTTCTGGATCGCTATATTCCGCAGAGAGTCCATTTGCTCCTGGCGAGTTCTGGCCTGGCCTTGCTGGGCTATTTCGCCCTCCGTATCCCACTCCAACTATTTTTCATTCGCGATCAACCAGACCAACTGCGTTTACTCATCGCGTCAATTCTCGATAACGGTGTTGTGAAGGTAGGCAGCTCTCCAGGGTTTTTCACTGCCTGGCTAGGTTTGGAAGGTGGTATTGGCTTGGCACTAGCGGCGGCTGCGATCTTGCTTCTTTTTGTGGAGGATGAGCGCGGATTATTTGTGGGACAGCGATCGCTGGTTGGTTACGTCACGGTAGTAAACATCTTTGTCCTCTACTTCCATCAGTTCTCCATCATCCCATTCGTCCTATTCCAATTTTTTATGCTCTGGGTGCTCAAGAGCTACCGTCAGCGAGGATTCTGCTAGGCAGATCAACGCTGTAATACCAGGGGGATTTGCAAAGCCGCTGTCATATGTCCACGTTTGTTTCTAGCGACCGCAAGCGCGTGCCTGTACACATGTAGAAGGATATCTATCCTAACCCGATCACGCGTTTCCCTCTTTGCCTCAGTATGCGAAAATGGAGAGTAATCGTTCAGCCGCCATTCAAGGAGCAAAAATCATGATGACGATCGATCCATCCTACCGCCTAACACCGAGTGAGATTATCTTTCTTAATGGGGATCACTTTGTCAAAACCGCCCGTCTTGGTTTTAGACTCCTGGACAGTGAGACCAAAGTGAGCACGCAGGAACTTGCTCGTGCGGTTATCTCCGGCGCGCTCCTGGCGATGGAGGCAATGGGAGAATTTCAGCTCGAAGTCGAGGAATATAAACGGTTGATCGGGACGGGTCGACGGCTCAAAGTCACGCCTGCCCGTGAATCTACCGCATTTCCAAGCCCGAGTCTGGAAGCAGTATTAATGGAAATTTGCCGGTTCCTCGAGAATTCGAAGGATGGCGCCAATGTGAAGGATATGGTCTGGGCTGCATTGGGTAAAGATGATAGCCAGCCATGGAATAAGATGTTGAACAGTCTTCCACCGCATATGGCTGAACGAGGTTTGTTGGAAACGGTCGAGGAGAAAAAATTGAAGATCTTCACCGTGATGAATTACAAAGTGCCAGATGCGACCCGTTTACTGGTGGAACAAGGGCCTGGTTCCGCTTTATCGACACTGCTCTCGGACTGTGAAAATCAGCGCCCAGAGCTCTGGAAGCAAATGCGCAAAGAAATTGATAAAGGTATCAATGATAGAGAAATTGACGATGACTAAAGCATAGATCGAAGGCAGGATCGCTTTACCCGATCGAGCGAGCAT
>JBFFMI010000157.1:0-6414 GCA_041554155.1 Anaerolineales bacterium | reverse complement strand
TCGATAACCGATGCGTTCGATCAGCATGCCAACCAGCGATGTCAGGATCATCGAAATAAACAGTGTGAGAACCAGAACCAGCCCGAGCAGCACATTGTCTGATAGTGGTAGTGTGCCGGTGCTCGCCAGGGTCAGCAGGCCGCCCGATACAAAAAATCCTGTATACGCCCCTACCATGAAAACATCGCCGTGGGCGAAGTTGAATAGCATCAAGACGCCGTAAACCATAGAGTAGCCCAGGGCGATCAATGCGTAGAAACTACCCAGTTGCAAGGCGTTGACGATGTTTTGAAGGAAAAACTCCATCGAATACGCTCCTTACTCTCTGAAGAGGCGGGTCAGGGATTGACCCTGACCCGCCAGTTAACGCACGTGGATTGGAATTCTATAAATTGCCAATGTGAGGTGCGTTAAGTCTTATCACTCGTTCTACGGGCAGGCTTGATCATAGAACTTGAAGGTGCCTTCATCACTGATCTGGACGATGACCGCACACTTGATCGGGTCGCCCTGCTCCGTGAAGGTCATGTCGCCGGTGATGCCCGGGAACTCTTTGATGTTGGCCAGGGCATCGCGTACGCATGCTCGATCGACAGCCAGATCACCGGTTATTTCGCCGCAATCCTCAATCGCTTTTTGGACGATGTGGAAGGAGTCCCAGGTCAGAGCGCCGACATCATCGGGGACGTACCCGTGCTTGGCGTTGTAGGCGTCGATGAAGTCCTTCGTCGCGCCAGTGGCGCCGTCAGCTGCGTAATGCGTGCTGAAGAATAAGCCATAGCAATCCTCACCACACAGGGTTACCGTCTCGGCGGACCCCCAGCTGTCGCTTCCCACGATGGGTGCATTGAACCCAAGTTCGTGTGCCTGCTGGACGATCAGCGCCACCTCGTTGTAATACTGTGGCGAGAAGATGAACTCCGCGCCGGAACCCATAATCTTGGTTATCTGAGCGCTGAAGTCCGTGTCGCCCGTTGTGAAGCTCTCAAACGCTACAACGGAACCAGCCCCATGGATAGCTTCCCAACCACTCAGGAAGTTATCCGCCAGACCCTTGGGGTAGTCACTGGCAACATCGTAAAGTACCGCAGCTTGTGTGAAGCCGTATTCTTCCGTCACGAAGTTGGCGACAACCGGTCCCTGGAAGGGATCAAGGAAGGGTGTGCGGAAAACCCAGGGTCGGTCGAGCGTTGTGTTGGGATTGGTCGACCACGGGCTGATCATCGGGGTCTCGTTGTCATTCGCAACGCCGCCCGCCGGGACAGCTTGCTTGGAAGACTGTGGACCAACGATCACCAGTACTTCGTCCTGGGCGATCAGCTTCTGGTTAGCGGCTGCGGCAGATTCGCCCTTCGACTCGTTATCTTCGATGACGAGCTCAACCTTATATGTCTTTCCACCGATCTCGAGCTCTCCGCCGATCTCTTCCAGCCACATCTCCGCTGCAAACTTGGTCCCTTCACCGACCTTTGGGATGTCCCCGGAGATGGGAGCGTTCACGCCGATCTTGATCGTATCTGGCGCTGCTGGTCCACAAGCGGAAAGCGCCAAAGACGCAATGAAAACAAAGGCAATCAGTTTCTTTAACATTCTCACTACTCTCCTCTGATAGAAACTACAATTGACTACGACGCTACATTAAATGAAAGTTGTGACTTTGCACCTCCTCTTAAACACCTTAGATGTTGAAACTATGTTATAGAATTTTTCCCAAAAGTAAAATAAAACTCCCACATGTGATCCAGGTATATGATGTGGGAAGGCACGGTTTGCAGCTAAGAATGTCGTGCGTGCTTTCTGGTAATTCCAGGCAGTCAGGACGGAGAGCATCTATGGATACCGTGTTCTTCACGTATGCGCAGCGGTGACTCAGCGGATGGTTGGGAAGTCCTAACTACCCTCTAAAGCTAGGACAGGGATACTATCTACACAAGTGTCAAATGTCATTCCGGGAGTACGAGAGTGCTAGTCAAATGCGCGCAGAGTGGTATAGAATTTTGCGTAGACAAAACTGACAATCAAAAGTAGCACCCCTGAATATCCCTAACTTGATCGTGCTACGTAGCTGAGGAGCCCAATTAATGAGCCCTGCAATAGGCCAACCCGCGCCCGACTTTGAGCTTCAATCTCACCTTGAAGAGCCGGTGAAATTGAGCGACTATCTTGGCAAGCATATCGTCCTGGCCTTCTTTCCCCAGGCCTGGACTCCAGTCTGAAGTGCCCAGATCCCGGCCTACGAAGCAGAAATGGCTTCGTTCACGGGATTGAATACCCAGGTCCTGGGTATCAGCATCGATCATGTGCCAGCTCTTATCGCCTGGGCGGATAGCCTGGGGGGGATCACCTATCCTCTGCTTGCTGACTTCTGGCCACATGGTGAGATCGCCCAACGTTATGGCGTTTTACGCCAGGAAGGGTTTAGCGAGAGAGCGATATTCCTGATTGATAAATCGGGTGTAGTCCGTTGGCATAAGGTCTACGATCAGGACGAGCAACCGGACAATCGCGAGGTGCTGGCTGAGATCCGCGAGATTGATCCACAAGCGAGCGCTGCGTTCCCGGAAGTGGAGCCAGCGCAGGTGGAGCTACCGCGAGGTGGGATCATCATGTATTGCACGCCTTACTGCCTCACCTGTGGCAAAGCCGCCACCTGGCTGGAAGAGCGGAACCTCCCCTATGAGCGTATTGATGTCTATAAGGTTCCCGGCGCCATTCACCAGGTGCGCGAGTGGGCCGATGGAAACCTGGTGACCCCGACCTTCGATATCAATGGCACCATTGTGGTGGACTTTCAGGAAGAACGGCTAGCAGAAGTCTTAGGCGTCGAGCCGTAAGAAAAGCGCGGCAACCAAATCCTTATAAGCCAAACCCTTGTCCTTGCATGATCAACTCGCTCTTGTCACCCAGGGTAAAGATAAGCTATGGCCAGTCGGATACCATCTTGTCATGCCTTCAGAACGGCGACGTATTCTTGGTATATCAAGGGCTGGCGGGGGCGCGGGTACCCAATACCAAATTAAATGCTCATGGCAACGCCTTGACTGGAGGGTCTGCTCTCCCGTAGAATGAGATCAGGTTATACAATTTGCACAAACCGGGGAGAGTTCCGATTTCTTGGACACCGAAGGGGCAAATCGCATGCAACTGTGCCAGCATGCGGTGAAACTCTCAGGTAAATGGACCCGTTTTGGCCGCGCCTCTGGAAAGTCGTCAGACACCGACGGTGCAAACCGCAGAATTGCGGTGAATCTCTCAGGTTCACGACAGAGGGCGCACATCAGATACTGATGTGCGCCTTTGCTTCTTAAACCGGAATTGACATACCTTGATGGAGGTCAAGATGGAATATCCCAACGATTTGAAGTACACCGAAAGCGATGAATGGGTGCGCGTGGAAGGCAACAGCGCCATGGCCGGCATCACCGACTATGCCCAGGATCAGCTTTCCGACGTAGTTTATGTAGAGAGCCTGGTCGAAACTGATCAAGCTCTGGCCAAAGGCGAGGCGCACTCGACCGTCGAATCGGTCAAGGCCGCTGCGGATGTCTACATGCCGGTTGGTGGCAAGGTGACAGAGGTCAACGAAGCATTGATGGATTCGCCTGAATTGGTAAACAGTGATCCCTATGGGGCGGCCTGGATGGTCAAGTTTGAGGTCGCCGATGCGGCTGAACTCGATGGACTCATGGACGCGGCCGCTTATGAGAAACACTGTAAGGAGCGAGAGAGTTAATGGCTTACATACCGCATACTGAGAGTGAGCGCCACGATATGCTGGCGACCATTGGTGTGAAGCACATCGATGAGCTGTATGAGGCGATTCCAGCGGAAGTACGCTTTCCTGATTTGAATCTGCCTGAAGCGGTCTCCGAGATGGAAATTTTGGCCGAATTACAGGCGTTGGCTGAGGCCAATCTCGATGTGAAACATGCCACAAGTTTTTTGGGCGCAGGTGCATACAATCATTACATTCCAGCCATCGTCGATCACATCCTGCGTCGTAACGAGTTCTATACCGCTTACACGCCCTACCAGCCCGAGATCTCACAGGGCACACTGCAGGCAATCTTCGAGTATCAGAGCCTCATGTGCCAGCTGACCGGCATGGAAGTTTCAAACGCTTCCCATTATGACGGGGCGACGGCGTTGGCCGAAGCCGCGATCCTGGCCTTGAACCAGCATCGCATGAAGCGCAAGAAGGTCTTGCTTTCGGCAACGATCCATCCCCACGCCCGACAGGTTGTCCGCACCTATACCCAGGGTATGGGGCTGACCATCGTGGGAGATGAGGACTGCAACGTCGGTCCGGATCAATTGCTGGACCTGATCGACGAAGACACCACGCTAGTAGCGGTCCAGTATCCCGACTTCCTCGGGCATGTGCACGACTATCGCGCGGTGGGTGAAGCTGCGCAGGCTGCCGGTGCGCTATTTTGTGTCATGGTCAATCCCTTTGCGCTGGGCATGCTTAAGCCCCCGGGTGAGTTCGGCGCTGATGTGGTGGTGGGGGATGGACAGTCACTGGGAATTCCAATGTCCTTTGGTGGCCCTTCTGTGGGAATTTTCACCACCAAGGAGAAATTCGTCCGCAAGATGGCTGGCCGCCTGGTTGGAGAGACGGAGGATAAGGAAGGCAAGCGAGGCTTCGTTCTCACGTTAACCCCGCGAGAACAACACATCCGCCGTGATAAGGCCACATCCAACATCTGCACCAACCAGGGCTTGATGGCGCTAGCCTCCGCTGTTTATCTCAGTGTCATGGGCAAGGCAGGGCTGCGCAAGGCGGCTGAGCTGGCTTACCACAAAGCCCATCATGCCGCGCAGCTCATCGACGCTCTTGACGGTTACTCTCTGTGGAATGAAGGGTCCTTCTTCCATGAATTCGTGATCAAGTGCCCACGACCGGTTGCCGAGATCAATGCCCACCTGCTCGATTATGACATCCTGGGTGGGTACGACCTGGGCGAGGACTATCCCGAGTTGAAAGACCACATGCTGATCGCCGTGACCGAGATGATTAGCAAGGAAGAAATTGAGGATCTTGTCCAGGCGTTGGCGGAGGTGGGACATGACTGAGCCCCTGATTTATGAAATCTCAACGCCAGGGCGAGTCGGTGTCACATTGCCGAAGCTGGATGTCCCTGAAGCGACCTTACCTAAAGGTCTCGTCCGTGAAGAATTGCCACTACCGGAATTGGCTGAGATCGATGTTGTCCGGCACTTCGTACGTCTCTCTCAATTGAACTACGGTGTGGATACGGGATTTTATCCGTTGGGTTCATGTACGATGAAGTACAACCCGAAAGTAAATGAAGATGCTGCCCGCCTGGCTGGGTTTGCATTCGCACATCCTTTGCAGGACCCCGATGTTTCGCAAGGAAGCCTGGCGTTGATGTACTTCCTCCAGGAGTGGTTAAAGGAAGTCGGTGGCTTCCAGGGCGTAAGCTTGCAGCCAGCTGCTGGCGCGCACGGAGAACTCACCGGTATCCTGATCGTTCGGGCCTACCATCTAAGCCGGGGTGATACCAACCGCACCAAGATCCTCATCCCGGATTCGGCGCATGGCACCAACCCGGCGACCACCACAATGAGTGGACTCGATGTGATTGAGATCCCCTCTGATGACCGAGGGAATATTGATCTCGAGCAGCTCAAGAAGCACTGTGGGCCGGATATCGCCGGATTGATGCTTACGAATCCCAACACACTTGGTTTGTTCGAAGAGCATGTGCGCGAGGTCATCGACCTGATCCACGGTTGTGGAGGGCTGGTGTATGGTGATGGTGCCAATATGAACGCGCTTCTGGGCATCGTTCGACCGGGAGATCTGGGGATCGATGTACTGCACTACAACCTGCACAAGACCTTCTCCACCCCTCATGGTGGGGGCGGCCCTGGTTCAGGACCGGTTGGGGTGCTGGATCACCTTACGCCGTTCTTGCCGGGCCCCATTGTGGATGTCGTGGAAGACGAGAGTGAGGATCAGCCGCCTCTCTATGGCCTGGTGTGCCCGGAGCAAAGCATCGGTCGGGTGAAATCTTTCCACGGGCATTTCGGGATGATGGTGCGCGCCTACACTTACATGCGCATCCAGGGCAAGCAGGGGATGCGTGATATCGCCGATTATGCGGTGCTCAACGCAAACTACCTGCGCACCCGCTTGCGAGAAGTTTATAAAGTGCCGTTTGACCGCATCTGCATGCATGAATTTGTTGCGGAAGGACACTGGTCTGACGCACCGGATGTGCATGCGCTCGATATCGCAAAACGGCTGATGGACTACGGATTCCATCCTCCGACGAATTACTTCCCCTTGATCGTACCTGAAGCTTTGATGATCGAGCCGACCGAGACCGAGAGCAAGGCCACGCTGGATGCCTTTGCTGATACGATGTTGAAGATCGCCGAAGAAGC
>JBFFMI010000156.1:0-6553 GCA_041554155.1 Anaerolineales bacterium | reverse complement strand
CATCAAACTGCCTTAAACGCCGTTTGCAATCGTATGCTGCATGGCAGCATCGACAGCGATGCCTGGAAATGCTTGCAGATTGGCGCCAACACGGCCACCGCCATCAACGCCATGGCACATCGCACAATAGACCTGGTACAGCTCAGCGCCGCGGTCACTGTCGCCCCCCTCCTGTGCTACGGCAACCCCAGCCAACATGGACACTGCTAGTATGCTGATGAAAATGCCCAGTTTCCAACCCACACGCATTGCCTGCCTCCAACTCGGGTGTTCCCGCATACATCACACTTGATTTTAAACCACCCGGGTGACGTACGCCGCCGTCTCGATCAGAGCCGGCGGCGGGTACCTACTTTTTTATCCACTGCATATTTATCGCAAGCTGATCATATACGCGATCAGATCGGCTGCCTGCTGTGCTGTCAAACGTCCCCCATAATCCTGCGGCATTAAGCCGCCGGCGAAGCCCTCGGCAATATAGGCATCCGTCAGAACGATCGATTCAAGCAGATACTGGTCGGCGGTCGCTGCCTGACCGGAATAATCGGCCTGGATAATTCGTTGCTCCGCGCGTTCACCGATCCCGGGCTGATCCCCCTGCGCTGCCCATGCTGGACCAACAGCCGCCAACTCATGACAGGCGGAACACCCGGTCTCAGCACTCTGCGCCAGCGAAGCGCCGGCCTGGGGATCCCCTTCGGGCAAGCTCACAGTGATATCCACGCCAACGGCTTCACCTTCTCCGATAGTGACCGCACCCTCACCGCTAGCCGCCAAGGCTCGATCTTCCCAGTTCATGATGAAAGCGACCAAACCTTCAATCTGATCCTGGCGCAGCGGGCCACCGAATTCCTGGCCCCAGGTCGGCATGCGCTGCGGGTAGCTCGCTCCTGCGCTGGGGACAGGTCGTCCGTAGGCTATCACACCTTCTACGTAATCCTCGATCGTGCCAGAGAACCCAACCGCTGCCAACCGTTCGCCATTGTAAAGATCGGCTGCGTTGATCGACGGTGCGACACCCGGGATCCCCTCCCCCTGTGGACCATGGCAGCTGCGGCAGTTGTTCTCAAACAACGCTGCGCCAACTTCGATTCGACGCGAATCATAGGCGCGCGTGAATGATTCCATACGTGCCGTTTCATTGATGGCCACATATCCCAAGACACCTACCAGCACGACGACAGCGACTGTTCCAAGTGCAATATGCCATCTCATCGCTTACTCTCCCTGCCCGTAGTTGCTGTCTTCATGCAGATAAACCGTCTGGCTGTATTCCCCGGGGCTACCATCATCTGCGTTGGTCCACAAGACACGCAGCGTGATCTTCTTCAAACCCGTCTGCCAGTCCTCAATTACCATGATGCCCTCATGATCCAGGCGTTCTCCCTTGGGGATTCGCTCTAGTTCATGATCGAATTCTTCGAGCAGATCATGCAAAGCTACCGTCGGTGCAGCCGCGTACCCCTCTGCATCATATGTGCCTACCCGAAGCTCATCCCACTCGGAGAGGCGCAAGGGTCCAGGGTGAGTTTCGGGCACAAGCTCCGCGACCGCCTCCTGCTCTGCGGAGGTTTGCACCGCATACCATGGCGAGCCCATATAGGAGAGGATCGCAAAGAGCAATGTGGCCCCCGCGCCAGCCGTGAGACCGATGCGCCGGTCACCATATCGCCGGCTGGGCCCCGCCTCGATATAGGGCAAGACCAGCAGACCGCCGATCAGTACACCTGGCACGATTAAACCCCAGATGACCTTATCCCCCAACTTGAGCATACCTTGCAGCCAGAGGAAATACCACGGTGCCGTGGAGTGAAGCGGCGTGATCAAAGGGTCGGCATGCGGCTCCAGCGGTGCGTGAATAAAGAGCGATCCGACGACCATCATCGCCGTTAGCGCTACGGTATAAAACAATTCCCTTGTCGCAATAGTGGGGAAGAAGTACACCCGCGTGTCGGTTGGTACCCGCTTGGCAGTGTCTTCGCCGACCTCTTCATTTTCGGGCGGCAAGGAGTGTCCGTGATGGATTACCTTGTAATAATGGACCCCGAAGAAAACGATGCCTACTAATGGCATGGCGACAACATGCAGCAGGTACCAGCGCAACAGGCCGTTTGCGCCAAATTCGGGAGCACCACGTGCAAGCAGGTTGACTGTTTGACCGACGATCTCCGGCGGTATCGCCTCCACCATCGAGACGCCAATCGTGACCGCCCACAGGCTCAGCTGATCCCAGGGCAGCAGGTATCCGGAGAATGAGAGCAACCATGTCACCAGCAGCAGGATCATCCCGGTTGCCCAGGTGAATTGGCGTGGTTTTTTGTACGAACCGGTGAGGAAGGTACGCAACGCGTGCAGCATCACAACTGCGACCATCAACTCGGCCCCCAGACGATGCATGTCCCGCAGTAATCGACCGAAAGGTACGTTACCCAGAATGGTGAGCATGTTCTCATAGGCAAACGCCGGCGAGGGTGTGTAGTACACCATCAAGAGAACGCCGGTCACAATCTCAAAAACAAAGAAAAAGGTCGAGAGCCAACCCAGGCGGAAGGTGGGGTAAACGCCATCCACCAACTGGTGGTAATAGGTTGGTTTCATATGCAGCCAGAAACCTTCTGAATGTGGTTTCAGGCGAGGATTAGGGCGTCCGGGCGGATCATCACGCAGGATTGAACGAATATCGGTTGGGCTTAGACCGGAGGTCACTCGGGTGACCGCATCAATGGACCGCTCTCGCAGGGTGGTCTTCAGACCCTTTTCCTTTACTTCGTCCAGTATGGGCAAGTGCAATTTAAAGATCGGCATGTTGTCGCCTCCGCACGTTAAATTCCGCCACCGGGCGCCGAGTTGGGGGCACCGGTAACACGCCGTCCAGTGTCAATCCGCAGTGCAACCGCACCAGAAGGCAAGGCCACTGCCGTACCTTCCTGTGAGTTCATGCTGGGTTCGGTTCGAGCGAGTACTGAGCCGGTCTCGTCGACAACCTCAATTGGAAATACGTCGAGGTTGCGACGTGCCGGCCCATCAATGCGCGCACCAGTTTGGAGGAATTTTGAGCCGTGGCAGGGGCATTCAAATCGATCGTTGGCCTTGACCCACTTGTACAAGCACCCCAGGTGCGTACAAACCTTGTAGATCGCTCGAACACCCTGCTCCAATGGGTAATCGCTGGGTTGGCGCGGATCATTGGTAACGCCTGCGCCGATGTGAGAGAGCCAGAAACGGCCTTCCGGGAATTCTTTCGGTGGTGCATCTGGCGGGGGCAGTTCCCCTATAGGCACAGTAAATACACCACCAAATTCTCCCTCACGAAAGCGCGGGTAGAGGAACCAGACGGTAACGCCACCACCACCCGCCATGAATACGGCCATAGACATAGCCCAGAGGTAATTTAGAAACTCCCGGCGACTCAGAGGAACGCGCTCAGGCGCCTCCGATTCGACCGCTGCTTCCGATAGCGCATCGGTCATCAACGCTCTCCTTGGATCATTCGATTCTGTTATTCGAGCCTTTGAGATGCACCCTTAGCCCGTGCTGCGCTGATTTGTAACATAGGTCAAGGGGGAAGTCAAATTACAACCATTTTTGTCTAAGTTTCACCATCCGCCCCCTCCGCTGGACCCGTTATAATAGGTGCCATGCCCAACGCAGAACTCAGTCCTCCCACATTGATCCAGGATGAAAATGCCTTCGCCCAACTGCTCAATCGCCTTGAGCTGCAAGCGGCTATCGCAGTCGATACAGAATCCAATAGCCTGCATGCTTACAAAGAACAGGTTTGCTTGATACAGATCTCGATCCCCGGCAAAGACTATCTCGTCGACCCACTGAGCCTGAGTAACACACGGGCCCTGAGCAGGATTTTCAGGAACAAGCGTATTGTTAAGGTCCTTCACGGCGCCGAGTACGATGTGCTCTGCCTGGGGCGTGATTTTCAATTTCAGATCGTCAATTTGTTCGACACACGCGTGGCCTCCCGTACGCTTGGCTGGAAGAAATCGGGGCTTGGCGACCTGCTTGAACAGGTCTTCGAGGTTAAATTGAACAAGCGCTTTCAGCGCGCCAATTGGGGCAAGCGACCGATCGCTCAGGACATGCTTGATTACGCCAGGTTCGATACACACTATTTGCTTGACTTGCAGGCTCATCTCTTAAGGGAATTGAAGCGGAATAACCTCGAAGATCAGGTTCTGGAAATGTGCGCCTGGATGGCCCGGGTACCACCAAACGAAAACGGCTTTGATCCCCAGGGCTTCTGGCGTATTTCACACGCCCGAGAGCTCAGTCGCCGCCAGCTGGCGATCCTGCGTGAGCTCTATCTGATGCGTGATAAGCTCGCGCGCGATCAAAATCGACCGCCTTTCAAGATCCTCAATGATCCCATGCTGATCTCAATTGCCAAGCATGCCCCGAAATCGGAAGATCATTTGCGCTCCCCAACCGGACTGACCAAACGACAGGTCGATCGTTTTGCGCGCGCCATCCTGCCCGCTGTTGCACGGGGCCAAAAGGCGCCCCCACCGAAGAAACCGCGCGCCAACCATCGCGATGATGCGATGATCGATCGATATGAGGCATTGCGGGAATGGCGCAAAGGGGTTGCCCGTAGACGCAAAGTTGAATCCGACATTATCCTGCCGCGCGACTTGATGGAAACCCTTGCCCGTGAAGCCCCGTCGGATAGCCATGCGTTGAGACGACTCATGCAGCCCCTGGAATGGCGCTTCCGGACTTACGGCACTGAGATCCTTAGAATCTTGGCAGAAATCAATTAAGTAAGGAGAACCATGAAGATCACATTCCATGGAGCGGCGCAGACTGTGACCGGCTCGCGTCATCTGCTCGAGATCAACGGGCATCAAGTGTTGCTTGATTGCGGTCTATACCAGGGCCGCCGAAAAGATTTTTACAAACGCAATCTCGAATTCCCATTTGACGTTCGTAAGATCGATTCGGTCATCCTATCCCATGCACATATCGATCATTCGGGTAATCTTCCCAATTTAGTGCGACAAGGTTACGAAGGCCCGGTCATAGCCACGAATGCGACCGTTCATCTCACCGATATCATGACGCGCGATTCGGGACATATCCAGGAATCGGATGCTGAATTTATCAACCGGAAGCGCGCGAAAAAAGGCGAACCGCCGATCGAGCCGCTATATACCGTGGAAGATGCACAACGTGCAGCACAACAACTTGTCCATCAGCGCTATGACGAGTCCTTTTATCCGGTCCCCGGTGTCTCAGCAAAGCTGGTTGAAGCTGGACATATCCTCGGTTCAGCGGCTGTGATTCTTGAGCTGGAAGAAGCTGGACGGCGAGTGCGGTTGATGTTCTCGGGCGATATTGGTCGGCCGCTCATGCCGATCGTGCGCGATCCTGTGTTACCCAGCGAGGTTGATTACTTGATACTCGAGTCAACCTACGGTGACGATGAACACGATTCTCCCGTGCGAGCCTATGATGCCCTGCAAGAGGTAATCACACGCACGGTGAAGCGCGGCGGAAAGATCATTTGCCCGGCATTCGCCGTGGGACGGACCCAATCGTTGGTCTATTACATCCACCAGATGATGGATGATGGGGACATTCCAAAGGTGCCCGTCTTTGTGGATAGTCCGCTGGCGGTGAACGTAACCGATATCTTCCGCGACCATCCCGAGTGCTTCGACGCAGAAGCTACAACTTTCCTGCAGGAAGACCCCCACGGGGCAGCCCTGGGTTTTGATCATCTCACCTATACCCGTTCGGTGGAGGAGAGCAAGGCCATCAATGACATCGATGGCCCCACGATCATCATCTCTGCCTCGGGGATGGCGGAAGTCGGGCGAATCCTGCACCACTTGAGGAACAATATCCACGACGAACGCAACACTGTTTTGATCACATCCTGGATGGCGCCACACACACTTGGTCGGCGGCTGGCCGAAGGGGTAAAGGACATCAAGATCTTTGGCGAAGCTCACCAGGTGAAAGCCGAGGTAGCCTCGATCAGCGGATTATCAGCCCACGCCGATCAACCCTTCCTGGTGGAATACGGGACGGCCTCCAAGGGGACATTGAAGGGGGTCTTCCTTGTGCACGGCGAAGCGGAAGCTGCGGGGGCATTGAAGGAAAAGCTGAGTGAAGCCGGTGTTGACTCGGTCCATTATCCTGAAATGGGTGAAGAGGTGGAACTCTAATCTGGCCTGGGCTATAATGCGGAAATCATTCAGGAGAGGTGCCGGAGTGGTTGAACGGGGCGGTCTCGAAAACCGTTGTGGCTCGTAAGGGCTACCGTGGGTTCGAATCCCACCCTCTCCGCTACATTGAAAGGACAAAGAGACACTCAGCGATGGCTGAGTGTCTTTGATTTCACTAGTATTGGGTTGATTGCGGCCCCTCACATTTGCAAACGCCCAGTGCTTACGGGGTGGTGCTCCCCCTCCGATTCGGGAGTGCTTTTCGATTAATTAACCCCCAAGATACAGCCTTCGTACCCAGGCGCAACAGGGTAATTCTCCGCTAATGCGGACAATCCGGCTTGCGCCGGATTGTCTTAACTCGGTTT
>JBFFMI010000155.1:0-6708 GCA_041554155.1 Anaerolineales bacterium | reverse complement strand
GCGCCCGACGTGTTTTGAGACTGGCGGTCAGCATCGCGGCACACTCCCCTTTGATGGAACCCGCACAAGAACGCTTCCATACCGCCATCGAATCTACCCCCTTCAGCGACCCCCAGATCAATGTTATTGGTAATGTGCACGCAACTACGCTCGAAACCAGCGGGGAGATCGCTGGAGACTTACGGGCGCAATTAAATTCTCGTGTGCGCTGGACGGAGACCATCCAGCGTATGGGAGCAGCTGGAATCCACTTCTTTTATGAAATTGGCAGCGGTTCAGTGCTGTCTGGTCTATCCCGCCGTATCCTCCCTGAAGCCGAGCATATCTCGCTTGACGACCCGGATAGCTTACAAGCTCATCTGACATAATCCATCCAGAGCATCATTTTCCCGATCACGTAGCATAGATGTAGGTCGCAAGTAAGCCTGTGTTGCGACCGAGCTAGTGTACAATCACGGTTGAGGAATTAGAAAAGGTTGTCAAGGTAACATATGCAATCAGGCGCATTCTCTCTCCGTCGGCTGCTACTAGGTGATCCACTAGCCAGCTCTCAACTCATTCACGAAAAAATACCCAAGGTTAAAGCCCTGGCGGTGTTCTCGTCGGACGCCCTCTCCTCCGTGGCCTACGCCACTGAAGAGATCCTCTTTGTGCTCATAGCAGCAGGCAGCGCCGCGCTCAACGTGTCGTTACCCATTGCTCTTGCTATCGCAGCCTTGCTGCTCACTGTGGGGACTTCATACTACCAGACCATTCACGCCTATCCCAAGGGGGGCGGTGCCTACATCGTCGCCAAGGATAATCTAGGAACGATCTTCGCCCTGGTTGCCGGATCTTCGCTGTTGATCGGATACACACTGACCGTTGCAGTTAGTATTTCTGCCGGCGTAGCCGCCATCACATCATGGCTCCCGGGGTTATTTCCGGTACGAACGATCATCGCGGTGGCAGCGGTGGCCTTTATCACCGTCATGAACTTACGCGGCCTACGCGAGTCTGCAACGTTTTTCTCCGTCCCCACCTACCTTTTCATCTTCTTTATCCTCGGAATGCTGGCTTATGGGATCATCCGCTGGTTGGTCACCGGTAGCCTGCCCCAGGTAGAGATCACAGAAGTTGTGCATAGAGAAGCGGCACTCGGAGGCTTATCGCTCTTCCTTATCTTGAGAGCGTTCGCAGCGGGATGCACTGCGCTCACCGGCATTGAAGCCATCAGCGATGGGGTCCCGGCATTCCAGCCGCCCGAAGCAGTTAACGCCGGAAAAACACTGCTAAGCATGATCGGTTTGCTTACAACGATGTTCCTGGGGATCACGTTCCTGGCAAATCAGGTCGGGGCTATTCCAACCCATAGCGAAACGGTGCTTTCCCAAGTCGGCGCTGCATTATTCGGACGGGGTCCGTTGTACATCGCAGTGCAGGTTGCCACGGCCTTAATTCTGTTGCTTGGCGCCAATACAGCGTACTCTGATTTTCCCCGACTATCATTCTTCATGGCACGTGATGGCTTTATGCCGCGTCAGATGGGTAACCTGGGTGATCGACTGGTTTACTCCAACGGCATCACGATGCTTGGCGTGCTCTCCGCGGTGCTCATTATTCTATTCCGCGGCGACACCCACCGCTTGCTTCCGCTTTACGCTGTAGGCGTATTCGTATCTTTCACGATCTCCCAATTCGGAATGGTCCGGCGCTGGTTCCGTTTGCGCCCCCGGGGCTGGCGAAGGAATGCCACCATCAATGCTACCGGAGGCACGGTAACCTTCGTCGTCTTCATGATTATCCTCATCACCAGGTTCGTGAGCGGTGCCTGGATCGTTGTGGTGCTCTTGCCTGGATTTGCCCTGCTGCTTATGCGAATCCATAACCATTATCAAGGCGTAGCCGAATCTCTCTCGCTGGAGGCCTATTCCTCCGCCAACCGTCCTCGTAATCCAGTCGTCATCATACCTATCAGTGGTGTTCATCGCGGGGTGCTGAAGGCGCTTGAATTTGGCCGCTCCCTTTCCCCCGATGTCACGGCAGTCTATGTGGAGACCTCCAGTGAAGAAGGGCAAAAAGTTCGCCAAAAGTGGGAAGAGTGGGGAGACGGCATCCGGTTGATAACCCTCGATTCACCCTTCCGGTCTTTAGCCAACCCACTGCTTGCATATCTCAACCAGGTGCGCGAGGAACGCCAAAGGGATGATGTCATTACCGTCGTGCTCCCGCAATTTGTACCAGCCCATTGGTGGGAGAACTTGCTTCACGGTCAGTCAGCCTGGCTGATACGCTTGGCATTGCTTTTCCGGGAAGATTTCATCGTCATCGATGTACCCTATCATATAGAGAAAACGGAATCAAAGGAGTTGCCGACATGAAGCTCATTATCGTCGGCTGCGGCAGAGTTGGCAGCGAATTAGCGCATACGGTTTGCAGGCATGGCCACGAAGTATTCGTGATCGACCGAGACCCGCATGCCTTCGAGCGGTTGAGCAACGAGTTCACCGGGCGCACGGTTCAGGGTGATGCCCGCAACGATCGCGTGCTCAAGCGGGCCGGCATTGAACAAGCCGATGGCTTCGCGGCCCTGTCATCGAACGATATGATGAATTTCGTTGTTGCCCGTGCTGCCAGGACGATTTTTAAAGTCCCCAATGTGGTAGCACGTGTATACGATCCGACGCATCATGAAGTCTTCAGCGATGCCGGCCTGCAAACAGTGATCGCCTCCTCATGGTCTGCCAATCGGATTGAGCAATTGCTAACGCATCCAGGCATGACCGAACTTGCCAGCCTCGGCCATCGCGATATGGTATTGCTCGAAGTACGCATACCTCCCCAGCGACAAGGCGAACGATTGTCGTCACTGTTCCAGAAGGATGTTGCACAACCTGTAGCCCTTGTCCGTTCCGGACAGGCGGTATTCGCCGATGAGGAGACGGTGCTTGAGGCGGGCGATTTGGTAGCCATGATGGTCGCCACCAAAGAGATCGATCATCTCCAAGGCCTGATTGGACGAGGGGAGGGCTGAGATGTTTGTTTTGATCTACGGCGGTGGCCGTGTTGGATCACACCTTGCAACTTTACTCCTCGAGCTGGGTCACAAGGTTCGCCTTGTTGAACATAGGGAAGATGTGATCGAGAAGCTGCACCGGGAGCTGCCAACTGAAATTATTTACCAGGGAGATCCGTTGAATGCCCGGGTCCTGGAAGAAGTTGGCGTACAGGAGGTTAACGTCTTTGTGACTGCCTCCGATGAGGATAGCGCCAATCTCTCCGTCGCTTATCTGGCGAAGAAGAAATATCAGGTACCCAGGATCATTGGCAGGGTCAACAATCCCCGCTATGCATGGCTTTTCACGCCTGAGAATGGAATCGATATCGCTCTGAACCAGGCAGATATTCTCGGTCGACTGATCGAGGAGGAGATGTCGATTGGTGACATGATGCCGCTCCTGCACCTCAAGCGGGGAAAGTATATGCTGATTGAGAAAGTGGTACCCGAGGGTGCAGCGATATCCGGTGTAATGATCAAAGATTTATCGCTTCCCAAAAAGTGTGTGATTGCTGCCATTATTCGCGAGGGAGAAGTTGTTGTACCACGCGGCGTCTCGGTGTTAAATCCCGGGGATGAAGTCCTGGCGGTAATCGATCGCGCGGCGGCAGAGCGTTTTGCACAACTCTTTGATGAACAGCAAGTACACACTGCCAGCTAAGAAGGATCGTCCTGCATATTCATAGAAACGGTTTGGTTACAATGAGTGCCGAGGATTAGGATGTTCCCCAGCGACATATCTACCCTACTCATACTTCAGCCAGGGAACCTGGTCTATCACCTGATCCTGATGTTTGCCATGGCGCTGCTCTACACCACAGCACGGTTTTTCCAATCCCAACAACAGCATTATTTGAACCGCCGCTGGGCGCTGATCGCTTTGAGCATGCTTTTGCTTCATGCCCTGCTGGTTAGCGTGGGGGCGCTCGCATGGTTGCAGATCCTGAACAGTGAGATCTTGCTTCCGGGCCTCGAGCGTTGGGTAAGCTTCACCAGTCTCGCCTTACTGATCTGGGGTTTCCTGGGCGCAGAGCGTGATCGACGAGAATGGAACGCCCTACTGATGCTGGTTGTTCTTTCTGGGATCGGGGCTCTCGCCACGATCTATGCAACCTCTCTCACATCCATGGCCTTTAATACCACCAGCTACGATGCCGCCTGGAGCGTAGTGAGCCTGGCACTTGGTCTGACAGGTTTATTCACCCTGTTGATGCGTAGACCATCGATATGGAATCTAAGTTTTGCGGGATTCGCGCTCATCGTCGCTGGCTATGGCTTCCACATGGCATTAGGGCCTTCGGAATTAGCCTTTGGCCCTTATATTCGCTGGGGCGAGATCATGGGCATCCCCATCCTCATCCTGGCGGCATTGCGATCGCTGCTCGATACTTATGTGCAGCCTGAGACACCCTCCACGGTAGACGGTCCCCCTCCACCCGAGCCGGAGATCCCGCCTGTAGTGGAGAATGATATCGCGCAACTCCCACAAGTATTAATTGATCTGGAGGCCTTCTCCACCGCCAGCCAGCTCGATCAACTGACCGAAATTGCTGTTCGCACTTTCAGTCGTGCGATGAAGGCTGAGCTGTGTATCTTGCTAACACCGCCCGGAGATTCCGGTCAATTATCCATAGCCACCGGGTATGACCTCATCAGCGAACGCCATCTGGATGGTCGATCACTGCGCTCAGAAGATATCCCGATCATTGCACAGGCTATGGAACGAAAACAATCAGTCGATCTACCCGCTGGAAGTCAAGCACCTGATGTTGTCGGGCTGCAACAGGCACTATTCCTGGATCGCACTGGGGCCATATTATTCGCGCCCATTCTAGAAGGCACCGAACTTCTAGGTGGCCTTGTGCTGCTCTCCCCGTTTGCCCGCTCTCGTTGGCCTGCTACCAGTCGGCGTGCGCTTGAGAAATTGGCCGGGTTGCTCGCCAAACGGTTCCGGAACATTCGCGATCTACCCATACCCGAGCCGATACCAGATCGATACTACAGCCCCGAGGTTGATGCTACCCGACGTGAGGTTGAACGCCTGGTGCTCGAAAACACCCGGCTCACAGATCAGCTCATCCAGGCAACTGATCAGGCCAGTCACGATCTCGCCGGTTTCCTGGAAAATCATACGATGGCGAGCGAAACGATCCAGCTTCTCGAAGATGAAATATCGCGGATGAGAACTGCGATCACCGAGAGCGAAGACGAAGCACCAGCTGGGCGGGTGGACAATCTAAGAACGCAGCTGCAAGATACCCTGCAAGAACTGGCAGGTGCCAGAGCAAAACTCGTCCAAATCGAGGACCAAACCCCAACACTGGAACCCAAGATCCCTTCGCGCAATACCGTTCACGCAATTGCAAACCTGGCGCAGGATCTGCGCCAGCCCATGTCAACTATCCTGGGCTATGCTGAATTACTTCAACGCGAATCGAGCGGGCTACTAACCACAGATCAGAATCAATATGTCGAGCACATTCACAACAGCACGGATCGGCTGACTCGGTTGCTAAATACCCTGATAAACGTCATGTCGATCCACACGGGAACGCTCGACCTGGTGCCAGCTTCGATTGCCATTCAAGTCCCCCTGCGGGATGCGCTCGCACAGGTTAGCACTGTGATCCGCAACCGCCGGCAAGCCTTGCGTGTTGATATTCCTAAGAGTCTCCCCAAAGTCCTGGGCGACTCAGACGCCATTTTCCAGATGCTTGTTCACTTATTAAACAATGCCGTCAGCGCCACTCCTGAAAGCGGAAGGATCTGGATCGCAGCCAAGGTCGCAGAAGCAGATTCGCATGGATTCTTGACGCTCTGGATCACCGATGGGGGTGAAGGCATCCCCGCGAATGATATCCAACGCATTTTTGATATTGAGTATCCGAGAAAAGGAGAACCGATTCGTGGATTGGGTGATGAAGGAATTGGTTTAAGCATCGCCAAGTCACTTGTCGAAGCGATGGGTGGCAGGCTCTGGGTGGACAGCCAGCCGCAGCAAGGCTCTACTTTTACAGTTCTGCTCCCCCTGTCTGAACAACTCACTACACCCCAGGGGAAGTAGCCCCACATGAACGTGCTAAGTGGTTTGCTGCGCGCAGCATTCGTGGTTCTTGCAACCGCAACCTTAACGCTTGGCTTGCTCCTTCACTCCGCAGAAGAACACGCCCCCCCGCGCTCCAGGGCTGAAACGGAACCCTGTCCTGCCCCAGAAGGTTGGTCAGCTCACCTGGTCCAGGTAGGGGAAAATTTAACCATCATCGCCGATATCGTCGGGGTGGCACCGGCCGAATTGGTCTTCGCCAATTGCCTGGAAGGTGATCTCCATCCTGGCGATACCGTCTTTCTCCCCCCCCCATCCTATCCAGCGCGTGATTGTGGCCCTCCCGAACATTGGGTGCTATACACGATCCAACCGGGCGATTCCTTACCGATACTGGCAAAACAATACGACGTTGCCCAGGAATCTCTATGGCATGCTAATTGCATGTCTGAGGACATGACTTTTCAACCAGGTTTTCGCATCTACATCCCCCCATCAGAAGACGCTCCCTGATTGCGGAATCCTGGATGTGCGGTATGATCCGCAACCAGATCATCCCGCCTGAACGGGAACCAACAGGAACCTATCAACGTTAAACAATTAGGAAACCAAGAGTCGCACATGTTTC
>JBFFMI010000154.1:0-6762 GCA_041554155.1 Anaerolineales bacterium | reverse complement strand
TCATCCGCTACCTGATCGCTGCTCTGAGAGCCATTTATAGTCAACCAGAGTGGACGATGCAAATTCGCTGGGATGATGGTGAATACGATGGACCGATAAGCCTGGTTTCCGTCGGGAATTGCCCGGTCACTGGTGGCCTTTTTCGCATGGCCCCGGCGGCAGATCCCGAAGACGGGCTCTTAACCTTTGTACGTGGTTTCGCACCCACCCGTCTTGCAATGCTCAAATTACTCCCCAGGGCCATCAGCGGTGGATATGTGAACGATCCGGCCATCCATCAGCACCATACCCGGAGTCTCCACATCACATGCCAGCCACAAACACCCTTACAAGCAGATGGGGAACTTCGTTCTGAAACGCTTACCGAAATCACATATACAATCCTCCCTTCCCGCCTCGACGTCTTCTGTCCATGAAACGGCAACTCATCGTTAATGCCGACGATTTTGCCCGCCATCCTGAAGTGGATCGGGGAATCCTGACATCCCATAAAAAGGGAATCGTCACAACTACGACCGTCTTGATCAATATGCCCGCTGCAGTAGAAGCCGTTCAGCGTTCGCAAGAATCTGCACCCAATCTCGCCTTCGGCCTGCATCTGAACTTAACCCTTGGACCCCCTTGCGCCAGAGAAAGTGATCTCCACCACCTGGTGGATCACACCGGCCAGTTTCATCGGATTGCTCACTGGTGTGAGGCTCCAGATAGCGTTCCAATCCATAACATCGAAGTCGAATGGCGTGCGCAGGTAGAAAGGTTCCTCTCTACCGGTGTGCCCCTGGATCACCTCGATAGTCATCACCACATCGCGATATTTAGAGAAGACATCTGGGAGTTGTATCTGACACTAGCCAGGGAACTCGATTGTGGCGTCCGACCCCCATTCCCCGATGATGCCAGCCGTGCGCAATTTGAAACCATCCCCTCGTCCGTGCTCGCTTATGCAGAATCCAACGCACTATCATCGCTAAAGCAAAGCCATGTCCCTTCTCCAAAGGCCTTCTATGCAAGTTTCTTCGATCGGCACGCGACGCTCGACCATCTATGTGAAATCTTGCAAGGTTTACCGGCCGGGGTGAGTGAAATGATGTGTCATCCTGGCTATGCGCATTCCGCCGTGGAGGCATCCAGTAGCTATAATCAGCAGCGGCAAGCCGAACTTGAGCTACTCACCAACCCGAGTGTGCTGCAACGCATTGCAGACCTTCAAATCGATCTCATCACCTACCGTCAAGCATGGCCAGCTACGTAAGAACCCTGATCCAGAGTTTTCTCCGGATATTCTTCGGACTGCTTTACACAAATCTCGCCTTTCTCTATGACGCCGTCGCCTGGTTGAGCTCAATGGGACAATGGAACAGCTGGCGAAGGACAGCAATAACCAACCTCGATCACGGTATCATCCTTGAGCTAGGGCATGGAACGGGCCAGCTAATGGCCGATATCCAAACCGCCGGATTTCAGGTCGTGGGGATCGACCCATCACGACAAATGAACCGGATGACCCAGAAACGTTTAAGCAGTCGCGGGTTAAGTGCCAAAATAGTGCGCGCGCAGGCACAGGCACTACCCTTCCCACGGCAAAGCATTTCCAACGTCATCAGCACATTCCCCAGCGACTATATCGTGGATCCAGCGACCTTATCCGAAGCACACCGGGTACTCACCAAGCGTGGGAAGCTTACAATGGTTGGTATTATCAAAATCACAGGCGCTACACTGCCTGATCGATTTGCCGATTGGCTCTACAGAATCACAGGCCAGAGTGGTTCAACACCGATTGGTTGGGATAATTTTTTACAGGAGCATGGGTTTGATGCAAGACTGGAAGAGATTGACCTCGGCCGATCTTTGGTGACCCGGATCGTTGCCACACGCATGGAACATGCCAATACACGTAATGCAGGGAATGGGTAGAATTCCTTTATAGATTAAATGGGAGGCGCTATTGAATAAAACCACGGTCGGGGACATCGTCATGCTTCAAACAGACCCATGGAAGCAATCGATCTTCAAGCTTGAGCAAGGGACAGAGATCCAGACGCATAAGGGCACCATCCGCCACGATGACATCATTGGCCAACCCTGGGGTTCAACTATCAGCTCCCACCTCGGGAGCGATTTCCTTCTTCTCAAGCCATCATTGCGAGACATCTTGCTCAATCTTCCAAGGCAATCCCAGATCATATTCCCCAAAGATATGGGGTATATCCTACTCCGCTTATCGATAGGATCGGGATGCAACGTCCTTGAAGCCGGCACCGGTTCGGGCGCCTTGACGACAGCACTGGCTTGGTATGTGGGCGATCAAGGGCACATTTATAGCTATGATCGTCGGGAGGATATGATCAATCTTGCCCGTAAGAACCTCGCACGTTTCGGGCTCACAGAACGAGTGACACTGCATTTACAGGACTTGAGCGAAGCATTGGAGGTTCAGAACCTCGATGCGGCCTTCCTCGACCTTCCAAACCCCGAGGTGCACTTGGCTGTCCTGCGAAAAAGCATGATGAATGGCGCTATCCTGGGCGCTATCCTGCCCACAACCAATCAGGTAAGCCGAATCCTACCGGCTCTCGAAGAACAAGGCTTTGCCTCGATCGAGGTTGTCGAAATCCTACTTCGCTTCTATAAACCGGTTGCGGAACGCCTTCGGCCCATCGACCGGATGGTAGCCCATACCGGTTATCTGGTTTTCGCACGCGCCATAGTCCGGTGACCCAAATACGGAGTTCATTCAGAATTTACTTAATCACCATATTGCGTTAATAGTGATCACACATGATCTGCGTACATCCATTAGAGAGGTGACCCCGTGAGGTTTCGAAGGCGACCGCCTCGCTGGCGACGACCGATTGGTTTCAGGCCGCGCCCAATCCGCCGTGCACTACTCCAGAAATTAAGAAAAGCGCATCGCTCCTTTGACAGTGGCAGATGGGAAGATGCCGCTGTGCATTTTGAGAATATCGCGCTAGCCCTTGAAAGGCGGAGGTTACCGCAAGCCCCTCAGATGTTTGTACGCGCAGGACAGGCCAGGCTAGCGTTGGGAGATCACACATCCGGTGTGGCGCATTTGGCGCATGCCATAACCCTATTCGCGCAGTATAGCCAGCATCAACGACTCCATCAGATCAGGCCACGCCTCTTACAAAGCCTACGTGATCTCGGACTGGAACGTGAAGCCATTGAACTCGATCAGAGGTTGCATACGGTCTTGGATCAGCAACCTGCAGAAGTGTCAGGCCCCCCGCCCAGATCGCACATCAAATTTCCACCGAAGTGTTTCTCCTGTGGAGGCACGCTGCGCCAGGATGAAATGGAGATCATTGAAGGGCGAGCAGGTGTGTGCGTATATTGTGGTAGCATCATCCACGCTGAGTGAATCCCGATGAATACTTTCTCCGATGATCTTACACACTTGCTTTTTAACCGGAAAAAATCTGTTCGAGCAGAATGGGAAGCGCGCCCTGCGGCTGTCTTGATTCCAATTTACCTGGATCAAGGAGAGTGGTTCCTCGTCTTCACCCGACGAACCGAACATGTGGAGAATCATCGCGGCCAAGTAGCTTTCCCTGGAGGAGTGATTGAAGTCGATGATCGTTCTGCAGAAGAGACGGCATTGCGAGAAGCCGAGGAGGAAATCGGGCTCCAACGCGACGCGGTTCAAATCCTTGGGTCACTGGATACCTTGCTGACGGTCACCCAATTTCGAATTATCCCCTTCATTGGACGCATTCCCTGGCCGTATCAATTCACCCCCAACCAGGATGAAGTGGCACGCGTTTTCACTGTTCCCCTGCCCTGGTTGATGGACCCAGAAAACCTGGAAGTGCGCGAGCGGCGGCCACTCGAAAATGGGCCGAGCGTGCCAGTCTATTATTTCAAACCCTTCGAAGGGGAAGTGATATGGGGTGCGACGGCCCGTATTACGCTCAATCTTCTCGAAATTATCGAACCGCTGAAAACCGCAAAATAAAACACGGGCATGGATTTTCCATGCCCGTGTTGGTGCAGCATAGTGAAAGAGTCTACTCTTCGACCGACTCTTCCTCATCGTCTTGCATTTCAACTTCTTCACCATCCACCAGTTCAGGCTCAACACCCTCAAGCAGTTCTTCCTCTACCTCGGGTTCTTCCTCTTCAACCTGATAGATGACGTTCGCGATGGCCTCTTCTGGCTCGGTGAGGATCGTAACGCCCTCTTCCACAACCAGATCACCAACCGTGATCGAGTCATCAAATCCCTCGAGCACGGATATATCAACGCTGATGCGATCCGGTAGGTTCGATGGCAGTGCTTCGACTTCAATGTCATTCAAACCAGAGACGAGAACACCACCCAACTCACGAACAGCGGGTGCTTCTCCGATCAACTCTATTGGAACGACAGCACGAATGGTAACGTCCATTGCCACTTCGAGGAAATCCACGTGAACAGGTTTTCGGCTGATCACTTCTCGCTGGACTTCTCGAATCAGAACCTTATGCGTCTTATCACCGACTTTAAGGTCGATAAGCGTTGAACCGCTTACCCGTTGCAGGATCAACTCTGTCTCATGTGCAGGCAACTCCAATGTCTGAGGTTCAGACCCGACACCATACATTATTGCGGGTAATAATCCAGTCCGACGAAGTGCCTTGACTTGTTTCCCCTTTATCGTTCTTGGACTTGCTTGAATTTCAATGATATCCATTATTCTCCCTCCGGGGCGCCTCTCACCAATCCTGGTTACCCTCGCCCCTTACGGCTACAAAGCTTATTGTATCTCAACGTCTATTAAAAAAGCGGAATGTAAGTAACATCAGCCCAACGGCTGCTCCGGCTGCGAGGCCTGCCGCAACCGCTCCCCGTGTGTCGAGCACGGTCTCCACTGGTCCCTCAATCGATCGACCGAGCAAGATTAATGCAGAACTGTCATTTACCTTGATCTGGTCAGCAATCACCAGGCCTGCACGCGATCCTGTGAGCGAAACTTCATCAGCGGATACGGCTCCGGCACTGCTGCCCTGTAAATCTACCACTCCAGCTTGTGCAACAACTGATAATGATCGATCCATTGATACTGAATCAGCCTCAAGGCTCAGAGCTCCCCCCACGTCCATATGTACCGAGGAAGCTTGGATTAAATTCGCCCCGCATCGATGGATATAGACCGTCTCAGCTTCAATATCATGAAGCGTCCCTCCATCGATATGAATTACTTCGACATCGAGATCCTTCGCTTGCGCTTCGGTCATGCTGCCCTCACAGACACACAAAAGGGGAGTGCTATCGAGCTGCATTCCCCGACGTTAACAGCCGAATTCTAACGGATATGGTGTATGCACGTCAACCTGCAATCACCCAGCTTTTTTTATCAAGAACCCAAGGTTTGCTTTTATCAAGGCTTCTTTGACCACCTTCCAGGGCCATGATAGACTAATCGATTGCCATGATGTTAGAGACCAACATGTACAAATTTCGAAGAATCTTGATCGGCCTTTTCGTTCTTTTAATCCCCACACTCGCGAGTCATGCGCAGGCGCCTGGTTACGCCGAGATTCTAGAACCGCAGGGCGGTGAAGCGATTTACGGCCTGTTCACGATCAAAGGGTCAGCCTCTCATCCCTCATTCGTAGCGTATCAATTGTCCTTCGCAATCACAGAAGACGAAAGTGAAACCTGGTTTCTTCTTGGGGAACCGCAAACGAATCCAGTGGTTGAAGGGGGCTTGGGCTTATGGGATACCAATGGCATATCCGATGGTGACTATCGATTACGTCTGGAAGTCTTTCTTGAGAATAATCAATCCATCATTTCGATCGTAGAAGGAGTCCGCATCCGCAACCAGCGATCCATCGAGACTGCAACACCTGCACCGATCATCGCTCAGATCACCGCAACCTCCTCTGCGCCTACCAAAACACCCCGGCCAACACCGCTCCCCCCACTTAAAAATGAGGGGGCGTCTTTGGTGCAAGGCGCATTCATTACAGGCGTGATTCTGGGTTTGGTCACACTCTGCAGCACCGGAGTTTACCTCTTTATGCGTCGCAGAACTCGGGAACGCCTGGGAATGCTACGCATGCGCCAGATCTTGAGGGACCAAGATCGACGCCAAACCAGGAAATCTGACCGATGAAACTTTTTAAACGGCAAGAAGATCGATCAACCCAGCTCGTCCTTGGGCTGGGAAACCACGAGGCTCACTATAAGAATAACCGACACAACATCGGTTTTATGATCGTCGATCATCTCGCTGCACGCAGGGAGATGGCGATCACAAAAAAACAATCGAGATCCTTGCTGGTTACCATGACATTTCAAGATAAGAAGGTCATCCTCGCAAAACCAAGGACGTATATGAACCAATCCGGTCGTGCGGCTCAAGCGATATTAAGTTATTACAAACTCGTTCCCAACAGAATGATGGTGATCTTTGACGATCTTGATCTACCCCTTGGTGTTATACGCATACGCCCATCCGGCGGTACTGGAGGGCATCGTGGTATGCGCTCGATCCAGAACACATTAAAAACCCAGGATTATCCCCGCATGCGTGTCGGAATTGGAAGACCCCCCGGTAGGATGGATCCCGCAGCCTATGTCCTGCAGGATTTTTCAAAGGACGAATTGGAAATTGTAGAGCAATGCATCGAGCGCGCAGTTGATTGCCTGATTGTATTCCTTGAGCAGGGTATCGAAGACGCGATGAATTCCTGCAACCAAGCGGTTCAGGCTACATGAACCTCACCCAGCTTCTTGAAATCATACGTAGCTAT
>JBFFMI010000153.1:0-6902 GCA_041554155.1 Anaerolineales bacterium | reverse complement strand
GATCCATTGGGAAAAACCAGCGTTGGCACACTTTCATAGCCTCGATTGATCTCTCTCACCCGTCCCCGCCCGCCATGATCCTTGCGGATATCAATATAGCGGTAGTCAATCCCGATATGATCCAGCATTGCTCGTACGGTATGGACTTCTGGGCAGAAATGATGGCCGTAGACCAGCAGCCTCTCTGGCATGCAGTTACCCTTCCTTCGTCATAGCGTACTTACTTATCTGGATGATGGTTGAAACAACAGTTGGGTCACGAGATATTCCTGCCCCCGGCGCAGTTTCCATGTTTCCTCTGTGATCAGGAAGAACATGCGCCAGTGATGGAAACGTTGCTTTGCGGTGTATGGGCCATAAGCTTGTTCCAGCATGGCGAGGATATTCTTTCGCTGGTGATGCATCCGGTCCCACCAGGCTCGCAGCGTGCGTGCGTAATGGATTCCGGAGAGCGTCCAGTGCGAAACGATCCGCAGATGCTCCTGATAATAAAGCAAAAGATCATCGGAAGGCATGGTGCCGCCGGAGAAGAAGGTGCGGGCCATCCAATCATCGGGGTTGGAGGCATCGAATTCATAGGCAAAGCGCTTGTGACTGAAATGATGCACAAAGACCATCCCTTCGCGCTCAAGCCAGCCGGCAATCTTTTCGAGCAGTGCGCCATAGTTCTTCATGTGTTCGAACATCTCAATTGAAATCACACGGTCGAAGCGTTCATCGATCTCCAACAGCGCAACGTTAGCCGTCATTGTGCGGACGTTCTGGTAACCGCAATTTTGCGCCCGCTTCATGATGTATTCCGCCTGGGTCTTTGAATTCGAGACTGCCAGGACCTCACATGCCGGGAAGTGCTCTGCAATCCACAGCGTCAAAGCTCCCCACCCACATCCCAGATCAAGAATGCGTATCCCGTCTTTAATGCGCGCACGCTCACAGATATGGCGAAGGCTGGCTTCCTCCGCTTCATCCAGCGTCTGCACTGATTGGGGCCAATAGCAGCAGCTGTATTTCATGCGGCTACCGAGCACATATTCAAAAAAGGCACTGGGTACCTCGTAATGCTGGAGGTTTGCATCCTCGGTGTGATGTGCAATGGGACTGCGATTGAATTTCCGCATCAGTGCACGCTTCTGGGTATTCTGCCGCTCAACGCCCTTCTTGTATTGACGCCGGAGACCCCGCAGGAAGGTCGTACGGACCGCCCGGCGGACGAGCCAGTGTGGAGCCCTGTGTGATTCAAGCATCCGGTTGAGAAACATCATTCACCTTTAAATGGAAAAAAACCGGCGAGACGGCTTGAGTCTACACCGGATTTTCCATGGGAATCAATTATTGCAGTGGAGATGAATTACGGGATTACCCCAGGAGTGAGCGGAGCGTCAGATCCAGCTCCTCGATGGCCTCCGTAGTGGATGGGCCCTCCACTCGCCAGAACACCTCTCCCTCTCGATTGATCAGCATCACCACGATCTGATCTTCTCCGGGGATATCAAGGACCTTTCGGAAGGCGGGCTTGTCCAGGTAGAGCGTGATCGTCGTTGCGCGGGCGATCGGATCGGGGATCCCTGCCCGCATGCCGCCGTCTATAAACGCTCGCGCAGCTGGATTGAGTCGATCGATGGTCGGGAACTCATAATACGTCAGCGCATCAAAGCGTGCAGAGTATTCTTGCGCAATAGGTATCCAGGTGTTGACTTCCAACTGCTGGTACTGCTGGAAAGCAATCATCACGATGGCATACTCAGCACCCAGATCAGCCGGTAGTTCGAATTCCTCTCTGGCCAGATTCGTCCCACGGACATCAGGAAACCGTACATCTTCAAATGCTCCCGGGTCAATCTTTAACTGTGGACTCACGAACCGGTCATAAGCCCACAGGCCTAGTGCGATAGAAAATATGACTATCCCCAAAACCATCCAGATCGACACCTTCATTCCTGCCCTTCCCTTGCCTTCTGATCAGGCGCCCATTTAAATTTGATACTTCTCGTAGTTCAACATCCTGAGATATGCACGATCCATCTTCGCTGTACCACGATTGGAGCGCACAGGGACAAGGACAATTCGTTTGTGCTGGAAAGCCAGTTGGCTTTGGATGAGGGTAATCATGTGGAAAAGCGCACGGCTCAATCCCATCAGATCACTTCGAAACCCACTGATCATCCGTTTGTATTGCATCTGTTCACACCCATTCTGCACATCACTGTGCCTTCTATACCTTGATATGTACACTTTATGCAAGGTTATTGTACCACAATACAGCGGATGTATGGCGCTAAATACTGTGCATATACTGGACATTCTGGCATAATCCGTTATACTGGACTCATCCACGGGACCGAGAAGTGAAAGGAAAGTCTGCCATGGGACTAGTGTGGCCGAAGGATCTTCAAGCTTATGTAGAGCAAAGTCACATCCCGCTTCGTCTCGCCTGTGTTAATGACAAAGGGTGGCCGATCGTGCTATCGCTCTGGTACCTCCTTGAAGATGGTGTACTTTACTGTGCCACGCGTGAAGGGGCGCGGGTCGTTCAATATCTGGCACGCAATCCTCGCTGTGGATTCGAGATCGCCTCGGAGCAGATGCCCTATTGCGGTGTACGTGGCCAGGCAGAAGCAAGGATCATCCCGGATCGCGGCCATGAGATCCTCAACAAACTGCTCATCCGCTATGTCGGCGGGCTTGACAATCAACTCGCTGAAAAGCTTTTGAAGCGGGAAGAAGCAGAGGTAGCACTCGCGATCCAACCGATGACTCTAAGCAGCTGGAATTTCGAGCGACGCATGTCTGCAAGCATAGATGATACATCAACGACCAGCCGCCGCTGTCCGGAGGGCGGACAGCGCATTACGCTCGGGGGTTCATAATCCAACTGGATTGGAAGGGAAATTAGATGTCAGAAGCACTCATCTGGGGCGCATCCGGAGGGATCGGTCAGGCACTCGTCAGGCGCTTGAAATCTGAAGGCTGGCGTGTCATCGCGGCCGCGCGCCAAGCGGAAATTATCCCCAAGGAAGCCGATCTTGCGCTCGAATTCGAGGCCGGCGATCCGGGCAGTATCGATCGAGCTGCGTTAACGATAGCCCAGGAAACCCAGGGCATTGCGCTTATCGTTTATGCCGCGGGAGGACTGCGAGCCGAGACTTTTGCGAAATCAACCGAAGAAGATTGGTCCACAGTCGTTGATTCCAACCTGACCGGGGCTTACCGCACCGCCAAAGCAGGTCTGAACCTGCTGGTAGAAGGTGGTCATATGATCTTCTTTGGCGCTTATGGGGACCATCTGATCCTGCACAAGATGGGCCCATACGCGGTCGCGAAAGCCGGTCTTGAGCCAATGGTGAAGGTCCTGGCAAAGGAAAACCGCAGATATAAATTTACGCTCGTAAGGCCGGGTGCTGTGGATACCCCCTTCTGGGAGAATGCACCCTTCAAGCTACCCAAGGATGCGAAAGCGCCCGAAGCGGTAGTCGATGCGATACTCGAACACTACCAGGCCGGTAATTCTGGCGAACTCAATCTGTAAACTTCACAATGGATCGTAAAGCCAAAGGAGCCAATCATGTCAAAATTACAGCTGAGTAAGGCCTTCATATACCTGGCGGCCTTCCTTTCCTTTCTCCTGTCTGTCTATCTTTTCTTCATTGGAGGGTCACGTGAGCAAGGGATCTTTGTGGGATTATGGGTGCCTTCGATCCTATCGCTTGGCACGCTGATCTTCAAAGGTAGGGAATAGGATGACAGACACTATTCTCTTCATATACGGCGCTTTCGTCTCCCTCTTGATCGTCGCCTCGATCGCTATGCTGCTCTGGGCCGCGAGAGAAGATGGGAAGAAACAAGCAGCGGAATCCAAAGAGCTGGGTGAGGATTAATCACACCTCGCTCGGGCAGAACAAGACACAAGGTAGCAGTGAATCGAATCGTTGTTCGAATAAGCCCGCTGGCACGGTTTATTCTGTGATCAGGATCTAAAGATTCTGCGCTTCTGCTATCGGTAGCAGTCCGTAGTGGTTGGTCTGGTTGCGACCGTGTTGTTTCGAAAAGTAGAGCGCCTTATCGGCTTGCGCTAGCAAGGATGCCGCCTCATCCACGCGGAATTCGACGGTGCCTTTACGGAACATCCGCGTAGAAGCACCAATGCTCACCGTAATCGGGCGTTGCTCCCACTCATAGTGCTCGATAGCCAGGCGGATTTTTTCGGCCACATTTTCGGCGCCCTCATGGCGGGTATCCGGCAGGATGATGGCAAATTCCTCGCCGCCATAGCGCGTAACGACATCACTCATCCTGCAGTTGGCTTCCAGGATACTCGCAACTCGCTTCAACACATCATCTCCGGCAGGGTGACCGAAATCATCATTGAACTGTTTGAAGCGATCGATATCGATCATCAGCAGTGAAATTGAGCTGTACATGCGCCGCATAAGCTTCAAGTGTGCAGCCAGCTGTTCATCAAACACCATGCGATTGCGCAGCCCGGTGAGCTTGTCCGTCGTCGCTAGCTTGGTGAGGCGGATGTTCGCCTTTCGCAGGTCAGCCTGCATGCGTTCAAATGTGCCGGTCGATTTTTCGTGCTCGGCAAGATCGATGAGCGTAGTGAGGATGTAATTCTCCCCTCGCAGTTGAATAGGCGTTAGTCCAATTTCGACCCGGATCCCCTCCCCATCGCTGCATAGCGCGATCAGGTTGCGCCCCTCGCCCATCGGCCGTGAGACCGGCTCGCTATTAAATTTGGTGCGCTCCAAGCGATGGGATTCATGATGTTGTTCGGGGACCAAGCGTTCGACCGGTTCGCCAATCAGTTCCGCCTGTGAAAATCCAAGTAACTCCTCAGACCCCCGGTTGACCATGCGTATCGTCCCATCCTGCCGCACCAACAGCATCGCAACCGGGGAGGCTTCGAACACCAGGCGGAAGTCCTCTTCATGATGCTCCTGCACCGTAATATCACGTGCTTTGCCGTAAATCAGATTTGATTCGCGCGAATGAAACATGCTCCACACCAGCGCCTGGTAGGAGCCATCCACGCGCAGGAACCGGTTTGAGAAGCGGACATCCTGACGATGGCTCCGCAGCGCCTCGATCTCGCGCTTCGATGTGTCTAGATCCTCTGGGTGAACGAAATCAAAAAACGACTGACCATCGAGCTCCTCCAGCCGCCACCCCAGCCGCTCTTGCAACGCCGGATTGGCATGTTGAAGCAACGAGCCCTCATCCAGGATGCAGAGCATGTCGGGTGAATCAAAGAAGAGATGTCGGAACTCGTCACCAGCCAAGATTGGTCCCCTTAAGGTGTCGTTGTATTCGGAGGAGCTTATCCAACATTATACAGGTGGATTCTGAAAGACATGGTCGGATAAAGAGCACCCGACCGAATGACGGATTCCAGCACGGGACGATCCAGGAGTCTGGCTTGCGGAGCACTGACTCTAATCGGCATTTCACCTTCTGCGGCGTCGTTTCAGCAGGGTCCCCAGTAAAGCAAACGTGGCTACGGGCCAGATCCAGGCCAGATCGCCCGGCCCACCCGGGCCGGTAACGGCTGTGGTTCGCTCGATGTGCATGATGCGGTAGGTTTCGAGCAATTCTTCCACCTGGGCATCCGTCATCTTCCATGGGTTCGCACCGAAAAGCGGTCCGGCGAAGCCGCTGGCCACCAACACCGCCCGCATAATCTCGATCCGGTTTTCGCTGGAGGTGACATCCTCAGCGATCCCTGCCCAACGACCATGGGGTAACCATAGTTCGACGTTCGGATCCTCCAGCAGATTCTTGTACCAATGTGTCTTCTCGCCGAACCCAGCTGTGCAGTAGATCTCGCCGTCGATCTCGGCAAAATTGACCGGCGCATAGCGCGTCAATCCGCTCTTCCAGCCTTTATGCTTGATCACCATGATGGCGCCACCCAAGCGCGTGGGATTGCCGAAACCACCCAAACCCAGTCGCCAGAGCGCCAGCATGAATTGATTGAAGCCTTTGAAGATCTTTCGCAACTGAACTTCTGTTTCCTGTGAATAGGTCATGATGCCCCCACATCGCAAGTTTCGATCTTATTGTACGGTAGTTCACGGCTTCACGTGGATATTTCCGGCGGCGGCGGCCTGGACGTCAACCGCCGCCGCCTTTTGGAGGAGGAGAGCAGCTTGCGCTGCCAAGAATGTTCTCAAGAGAAAAGCATGTTATGGCTCTTCTTCGATCGCGCTAACCAACTCGCGCATTGCCACCAGCATTATTTCCGGATCCTTTACACGCGTGGGATCGAGGATCACCGACACCCCCTGACCTACTTCGACAGCGATCAAAGCCTTTCCTTCCGCTGAACCACGCAACCTGACGGTTTGAGGAATCGGTGGTGGAACGCCAGGGTCCGACTGGAGTCCCCCCAGCGTATCCACCACCACCCGCTCCAGCTCGGTGTTGCCAATATCCGACAGCACCTGCTGGATCTGGGCCAAACTATAGCCCTGCCCCTGCAGCAACTTGACACCCAGGGCCTGGAGGAGATGTCCATATCCATAAATCGCCCTGCGGCCTTCATAGCGCATGGGCTTCTCCATCAACCCGGTCGTCTGGTAGTAACGTAAAGTGCGTGCGTCAGGGATCTCGGCCACACGCGCGTCAGGCTGCGCGCTCTGGGTTCGCTCGAGTATCCCCTGCACCATCCGCACCAGTCCTTCCAGGCTGAATGTTGAGTCGCGATACTGCTGTAGCTCTGCCGACACAAATTTATTGTAACATTTACAGCATTTATTGTCAATATTTCTGGGAGCACACAATGCCGCCTGCCGCTGCAAGCGCTTGCGCTTCAAACGCTTTTTGGCATACTAGGGAAGACTCGGACGTCGAGTAAGACTCGAACGTCATGCACGCCAAACCCGAAAGTGCACTCTCAGCCCCCG
>JBFFMI010000152.1:0-7014 GCA_041554155.1 Anaerolineales bacterium | reverse complement strand
TAATGAGATTGAGCAGTGAGTCGGTGATAAGCATTAACCCAGGGTTAAACATCAAGTTAAGGGATCGCACATCGTTCGTAGCACGTGCCATGATGTCGCCGACGCGTTGCCGTCCATGGAAGGTCTGGCTTTTCCCCAGCAAGCTGACGTACAGTTCATGGCGGGCATTTCTCTCCATGGCTTGAGCCATAAATTCACCGGCATAGTTGCGAATCAACCCGGTAAGTCCTTGGCCGAAGGCTGATGCCATGACCAGTAGAGCAACCGTTGTTAGATCGGCCCTTGTCCAACCTTGCGAGGTGATGAGGTCGAAGGCCCTTCCTACAAAGATCTGCACATAGCTGAAAGCTAGATTGTTCCCGGCTGCCGCCAGAAACATCAGAATGGGGAAGTGGATGTAGCGCACAGCGTGAGATAGCAGCCACCGCATCGGGCCGGATCGATTGGTAGGTAGCTCTTGGGGGAGTGAAAATTCGCGTTTGACCATGTCGCTACGTGGCTTGATTATACCTTCGGGTCCGGAAAGCCATCATGCAGGGTTGGCCAGGATAATCGATCGCTTGCATAAACGTAATTGCATGGCTGCAGCTCCGGGTTCTAGCAAATCAAGTTCGGGCGGTACAATTTGATTGATAAGTATTGGAGTGTGCCTCAAATGAAAAAATTGGGCGGTATCGTTTTGATCCTGAGCTGGTTGATTACAGGCTGTGGTATTAAGGTGACTTTAAATGAAGCACCAAGTGCACCTACGCCTGTGCGGGTTGTTGACTTTCAAGGGGCGATCACTTTTATCGGCATAGATGGCAATATCCAGATTGTGGTTCCTGGAGGAGTAACAGAATCGGTTACATTGGATGCCAGCATCTTCGCTGAATCCCCGGATGGATTGATTACCTATCGAGAACCGACCTGGTCCCCGGATAGCGGGCAGCTGGCGTATGTTCGTCGGCAATCCCTTCCAAATCATGGAGAGCAATTCGACCTGCTGATCTATGATCGCGCTACAGGGTCTATTTCGACGGTATTCAGTAGTGATACATATTTTCCTTTCTACCTCTACTGGGCGCCGGACGGAGAATCGATCGGATTCCTGACCTCTGGAGATGGCCCGGATCTGAACTTATGGGTCACCGGTCGAACAAGTGATGCAAAGGTGATCGATCAGGGTGAACCGTATTACTGGACCTGGCTTTCAGATGGAAGCACGTTGTTCGCCCATATCGGGGGATCGGTCGATAGCAATCCTGAAGCTGCACGTCTTCAATTTGTTGATCCAGTGTCATCCCCTCCCAGCCGAGTTAGTTTTTCTCCGCTATCATTCCAGGCGCCAGCGTTGCTTGAGCAAGAAGGTCAACTAGCGGTGGTGGGTCGCGTGGACCAGGAAGCTGAGGGACTTTATACTCTTTCTTTTGATGGTGAAGTTCTAATCAAGGTAGCAGACACGGAGGGTAAGGTGGCGTTCGACTTCAGCCCCTCCGGTCAGTATCTTGCCATGGTCAGTGGGCCAGATATCCCTGGCTTTCACGTGGGCAAGCTGGTTGTGATGGATTTAGGCGATCCCCAGGGCCCGCGCATGCTCCCGGTTGTTGATGACGCTGTAGCTGCATTCTGGTGGTCACCCACTGAAGACCGACTGCTGTACCTTGAGCCATGGCTCGCTCCGGAAATCGATACGCAATCGGTGAGTTTTCGTTCACAGGAAGATGCCACTTTACGATTTCGAGCCCAGATGTATGATCCACAGGTTGATCAATCTGAGCCGCTTGTCACCTTCAAGCCAACGCAAGAGTTTATCCGAGTGCTGCGCTATTATGACCAGTATTCTCGTTCAGCATCGCTCTGGTCACCCGATGGCTCCCATATCGTGTTTTCAGCGGTAGAGAGCGAGAATGGATCAGGGATATTCGTCCTTGACGTAGAAGGCAAGGATCCACCATTCCAGGTGGGAGAAGGGATCCTTGCCTATTGGTCCGGGCGATAATCATTCCGTACGCGGAGATTACAAGAGAATGATGAGTGACGATTACCTGATTGAGATCAAACGTTGGCGGGACGAGCTGGATGAATCCTTGCGGGATGAGAATTCGTGGCTGGCCTTAGCTGGACTCGTCTGGTTGGAAAAACCAAGCACACGTATTGGAAGCGAGCCAGATTCCGACATCCACCTGAAGGGTGTCGCTTCCTGGGTCGGAGAAATTCTCCTGCAAGACAACCGGGTTGAGCTTGCGCTGCCATCCGGGAGTGCGCTACGGGTCAATGGGGTGGCGCAGGAGCATATGCGACTAAAGCCAGACACATCGGGTAATCCTGATCTACTGACGGTGGGTCCTTATAGCATGATCTTGATTGAAAGAGGTGGACGTTTGGGTATCCGCGTCTGGGATAACGACCGAACCGAGAGAACGAGCTTCCCGGGAAGGCAGTGGTATCCGATTGATCCTGCGCTCCGTTTGATGGCAACCTATACACCGTACATACCCGAGAAGGTCTTGAGCATTCCTAACGAATTGGGGGATATTGAGCAGGAGCTGAGTCCTGGCTGTCTAAGCTTTGAGCTTGACGGCGTGAAGCTGAGGTTGGATTCCCTGGACCGTGCAGATGGAGGCTTGTTTCTCATGTTCAAGGATTCTAGCTCTGGTCGGACATCGTATGGGTCTGGCAGATTTCTAACGACACCCGCTCCGCAAGATGGTCAGGTCGAACTGGATTTCAATCGTGCATACAATCCACCCTGTGCATTCACTCGCTATGCTACCTGTCCACTGCCACCCAAAGAAAATGTTCTCCCGCACGCTATCCTTGCAGGAGAAAAGATGCCGCTACTATCATAAGCATCCAAATGGAATTGAACTGGAAAAGGTGCGCGTTGGGGAAAATTGCACCTGAAAACCGTCTTAAAAACGGAACGACCCGTATTTCTTGGTCAAGGGTCGTGTGATATTTCCAATGATTGACTTAGAGGCGACGGTGGGAATCGAACCCACGATAAGGGTTTTGCAGACCCCTGCCTTACCACTTGGCCACGTCGCCATGAGCGAGATGAGAGCGGGCGATGGGATTCGAACCCACGACCTTCTCCTTGGCAAGGAGACGTTCTACCACTGAACTACACCCGCTTGATGCGGTCGAAGGATACCGTGATCGATATTGAAAGTCAAGATTTCCAATCGACGCGACTCACTCTGGCATTTCAAATTTATTTTTCTCACCCCTCGAAGCATAGTAGACTGAGCCACAGGGACTCATGAAAGTGCAGCGTTGGGGGTGAGCCCCACGTGAGGTTGTATTGAGAATATCTGCACGATCGGGGTGCGTACTCGTAACAATCATTGGTTTCATACTGCTTGCGCTTCTCTGGGCAGTACTGACGCTTGCGATTCAAGGTGAGATCCAGCTACAGCGCGCTGACCTGACGGGCTACCGGCTCTGGCTCCTTGCGGCAGAGGATAGTCGGGGGCTAGGTTTCTCCAATGCGCAGGTAGTACCCAGCGATGTAGAGAATGGGGATCATTGTGTGATGACAACTTCTCGTTTCATTTTATGGCGCTCCGGTGATCAGGAACGGGTACAGGTCTATTGCGAGTGCTATTCAAATTCTGATAGTGGCTGGCTATACAGCGGGACGTGTATGCCGTGAAGAAAAAAATGTTTGAAGATCAGATCCTAACTGGCGATTGTTTGGAGTGGTTGGCCAAGATCCCTGAGGCGAGTGTTGATCTTATCTTCGCCGATCCACCCTACAACCTGCAGTTGAGTAATGAGCTCTGGCGACCAAATATGACCAAGGTGGATGCAGTGGATGAATCCTGGGATCATTTTGAGAGTTTCCAGCAGTACGATGAGTTCAGCCAGGCCTGGTTGCAGGCCTGCCGACGGGTATTAAAGGAGGATGGCACACTCTGGGTGATTGGAAGCTACCATAACATCTTCCGCCTGGGGAAGATCATCCAGGACCTTGGATATTGGATCTTGAATGATGTGCTCTGGGTAAAGACCAATCCGATGCCAAATTTCCGAGGCGTGCGCTTCACGAATGCGCATGAGACACTGATATGGGCGGCGAAATCGAAGGGTGCTAAATACAGCTTTAATCATCATGCGATGAAGGCATTGAACGAAGGAAAGCAGATGCGCAGTGACTGGTATCTGCCCATATGCAGTGGGGAAGAGCGAGTCAGGATTGATGGCAAGAAGGCGCATCCAACGCAAAAACCTGAGGCCTTGCTCTACCGCGTGATCCTCTCCTCCAGCCAGGCAGGCGATCTCATCCTGGATCCTTTCTTCGGCATGGGCACAACCGGGGTTGTTGCGAAGAAACTGCACCGGAGATGGCTGGGGATCGAACGAGAAGCAGAATACGTTGCATTGGCTCAAGCCAGGATCGATGGCATTGAACCTGAACCTTTTGATGAGGGGGTTTTCGATGTGAGAGATCACAGGCGCCTTGCCCCTCGTATTGCATTTCATCGCTTGCTCGAGCACGGACTTCTCCGTCCAGGACAACTGCTCTACTTCAAGGCAGATCCAGAACAAGCTGCGGTCATCCGTCCTGATGGAAAGCTGATCATCGATGGCTTTGAAGGGTCGATCCATCAGGTTGGGCGCCATCTTAGTGAGGGAGCTCCATGTAATGGATGGGAGCACTGGTATGTGAATCGTGGTGAGGAAGTAATCAAGATCGATGTGTTGAGGGCAGAGTTACGCGCTCGCTCTGCCTGATCAATCAAGGATTGACACGAAGCTGAAAGCAAAAAACCACCCCATTGGGGTGGTTCTTTATTCTCGAGTGCCGAGGGCCAGAATCGAACTGGCGACACCTTGATTTTCAGTCAAGTGCTCTACCAACTGAGCTACCTCGGCGAGCGGGGCGATTGTACTTTGGCCATCGGGGGGTGTCAAGCCTACCGTCTTTTCAATAGACCGCGAAGACCTTTACACTTTACCGATCTTCAGCCCTTTCAGTTGAAGCGTTTGCGCTACTCTCGATGGAATTACCCCGAACCGAAAGCCTCCATCGGGAGAAGCCACGGCATACTGGTTGTCGATCCAGGCAACGAAGCCAAGTGGTGAGGATGATGGGTATGGCGCCTGGAGTACTTCGTCATCATCCACATAAAAACGCGCAATTTCGGCCTCCCAATCGATCCGATATTTGTGCCATTGCTCGATGTTGTGTGAAAGAAGCCGTTCATGGACCCGCACAGCTTGTTGGGTAGCCCGCATGATAAGGTGCCTGGATGCGCGCAGTTGGGCCAACCCGACCCCAATTGCTGCCAGCGGTAATGTGACCAATCCTGGGAGTCGGGGTGAGCGTAGGCTCATAGCCTTCCAGCCAGCATTGCCACCCATCGGGGTTAGCTGGATGTCGTTTGGCGGGGAACCATAGAAAAACCAAATGGCTTGCGGGGGCACAGGTAAGCGACGGGCGGCACCCTGCATACCCAGTGAGAATGAGAAGGGATCGTTCCAAAAACCGAACCCGAAGGTTCCTTGTGGTGCTTCTGGTGACACCCGCGCTTCGAGCTCCAGACGTGCCGGAGGTCGCCATACAAACGTTTTTCGGGCCAGGCCACTCGTGTCATCGATCTGCGCATCTGTGTAGCCGCGCGGTCTAGCCGGTATCGAGAGCTGCACAGCATTTGTATCAATGACTTCAACCGTGCCACCACCCACTTCGAGTGAAGACCATTTCATAACTTGCATTATAGGATTTTGCGAGCGGAGAGAGCAATCAGGTATAATCGCACGACTTAAGAAGAAATGGAGCGGGAATGGAAATTACCTGGTATGGCCTATCTTGTTTTCGACTGACCGAACGTGGCATGATCAGCATCGTAACCGATCCCTACGATGACTCTGTCGGTCTAGCACCCCTCAAGCTGAAGGCCGATGTGGTTACGGTGAGCCATGATGCGCCGGGCCATAGTGCAGTGGATCTGGTCAAAACATCCAGGCGTGTAATTTCGGGTCCAGGAGAGTTCGAGATCGGTGGGGTATTTATCACCGGTGTCCGCATGATGGGCAGCAAGAAGGATAAGAAGAACAAGGAAAGCCCGAACAACCTCTTTGTGTTCGATTACTCGGGGGTATCGGTCGCACACCTAGGAGATCTGACCACAGTCCCAACGCAATCGCAAATCGAGGATCTGGGTACAGTGAATATCGCCCTGGTGCCTGTGGGGGGAGGGAATGCACTCACGCCTTCCAAAGCGGCTGAAGTGATCAGCTTGATCGAACCATCGATCGTGATCCCGATGCATTATAAGACCTATAAAGAAGGCCCTGCATTGGACACAGAAGCGGGCTTCTTAAAGGAAATGGGCATCAGCGAGCTCGAACCGCTTCCTTCGCTTAAGGTGACCAAAAGTTCGCTTACGGAAGAGACACAGGTCGTCTTGCTTGAACCAGCCAGCTGAGACGGGGCCACCAGCTTCTCTGGTGCATGATAAGGAACAGTGATGGCGCTAAAACTACTCATGACCTGGGACATGGTTCCAGGCCAAGAACAAGATTATTTCGAATTCCTGGTCCGTGAATTCGTTCCAGGATTACAACGTCTTGGCGTCGAGCCCACCGAGGCCTGGTACACAACGTACGGGGATGGTCCACAGATGCTTGCGGGCTTCGTTGCCGAGAATCATGAGGTGATGCAGCACGCGCTGGAGACTGAGGAATGGACCATGCTGGTCGACAAACTCTTTGAGTATGTGACCAACTTCAACTCTAAGGTCGTTCGCGCTTCGGGGGGCTTCCAACTCTAGCTCACCATCTAACTCAAATCGAAAAGAGCCAGGGATCCTGGCTCTTTTTTTTTAAATTAACGTGTTCGTCGGAGGTTATTCGTCGGTGGAGCTTGCGCTGCTATCCGATTTCGGTTCTGTTTTCGTCTCCGATGTGGTTTCTTCTTTTATGGAATTGGAGTCGCGACCCGAAGGTGAGCGGTGATCGGTCGCATAAAACCCTGATCCTTTAAAAACAATCCCGACCGGGAGGAACACTTTGCGTAGATCATGT
>JBFFMI010000151.1:0-7037 GCA_041554155.1 Anaerolineales bacterium | reverse complement strand
GTGTGGGAACGTCTGCCAATGTCGCCTTTTACGTCGAGATCGGGGTAGGCGATCCCACCCCGGCACCTCCCCCGGTCCTTTCTTCCGGGAAATTTGATGTGCCCCAAACCTGGACGGTAGATCTGGATGACGGAAGCGTTGGTGGAGGAGATGATTTCAAATTCGAGGCTATTTCTGCAGTCGTGAAGTACATACTACCCACTGGTGCATCTATGAAGAAAATGGGTTCGGTCCCAAGCTTGAATGACTGTATGACAGCTTCACTCAGCTCAAATACCATAAATTTCTTTGATCTCTCGGTAGGTGATTACTTCTGTTACGAGACGGATGATGGCAACTACGGCCGTCTGGAAATAGAAGATATCACCCAGAGCAGTGGTGTTCATACTATCCGATTTGATCATAAGACCTGGGATACCTAAGCCGCTCTCCAGCGACCATGTATACAGCCGCTCCATTCCCATGGAGCGGCTGTTTCATGCCATGAATAAGCCGCTTCTGCCTGGAATATCCCCCGTAAGTGCTACAATCCCTTCATAGACTTTGGTGTTTCAATAAATGATGACTACACGCCCACGACTCTTCCTCATCGACGGACACGCGCTGGCCTACCGCACCTACTTTGCCCTCACTGGTGTGGGGGGTGGTTCACGCTGGATCACCAAGTCCGGAGAACCGACGGCGGGAACCTACGGCTTCACCTCCGTTTTGCTTCGCCTGCTTGAGCAAGAACAACCAGAGTATCTGGCGGTCGCCTTCGACACCGGTAGGACCTTCCGAGATGACCTATATGAGGATTACAAGGCCACACGCGAAAAGATGCCGGACGATTTGCGCTTACAAATTGAGCGCATCCACGAAGTTGTCGAAACCTTCGGCATCCCGATCCTGGAGGAGGAGGGGTACGAAGCCGATGATGTTCTGGGGACAGTGGCACGTCTAGCTGCAGAACACGATGTCGAAGTGATCATCCTTACCGGGGATCGCGACCTGCTGCAACTGGCAGATGACCACGTCACCATCCGTCTTTCAGGGCAAAAGCTTTCCGAAGCCGTGGACTACGGTCCTGAGCAGGTGCGTGAGCGCTATGATCTAGATCCGGATCAACTGATTGATCTGAAAGCGCTGATGGGTGACAGCAGCGACAACATCCCCGGTGTGAGCGGTGTCGGCGAGAAGACGGCTACCAAATTACTACAGGAATATAAAACGCTCGATGCGATTTACGAGAACCTGGAGGACATCCAAACTCGCTTCCGCAACAAGTTGGAGGCCGACCAGGAAAACGCTTATCTCAGCCGTGCATTAGGTCGCATCGAAACAAGCGTACCGCTAGCCTTCGATCTGGAAGCCTGTAAAGCAGCCGGCTACGACCGGGATGGCATCATCGATCTCTTCCGACTATTGGAATTCCGCACGTTGATGGATCGAGTCCCTGGCGCTGCGCCCACAGCAGAAGCAGGACAGCTCAACCTGTTTGTCACCTCAGGCGCTGTCGAACAGGGTCCCGCAAGCGACGTCACCATCGTTAACACAAAGAGCGCGCTCAAGGAGCTGGGAGCACAACTTGCTAAGGCAAGTGAGATCGCCTTCGATGTAGAAACCACGAGCACGGATGCCATGCAAGCTGAACTGGTTGGAATCTCCCTCGCCATCGAAGCCGGAAAGGGTTTCTACCTACCGGTAGGCCACAACCCACGAAATAGCGCAGGTGGCCAACTTGAGCTCTCGCTGATCCTCGACACCCTGCGCAAACCCATGACAGATGCGCGGATTCCTAAAGTCGGACACAACCTCAAATATGACTACCTTCTGCTTGCTCGAGCGGGTCTGATGGTCACACCGCTGAGTTTCGACACCATGATCGCAGAATGGTTGTGCGATCCAGGTTCACGCAACCTGGGCTTGAAGAATCTCGCCTGGGTACGCCTGGGCGTAGAGATGAGTACAATCGACACGCTTATCGGTTCCGGACGGAACCAACGTTCGATGGCAGATGTTCCGATCGGGGATGTAGCTCCTTATGCGGTTGCTGATGCCGAGGTATGTTTACGGCTTCGCCCCGAATTAGAAGCGGAATTGAAAGAGAAGGGTCATTGGAATCTTTTTGTTGAATTGGAAATGCCATTAATTAAAATCCTGGCAGATATGGAGACCGCCGGGATCAAATTGGACACAACCTTTCTGGATCAGCTTTCATCAACGATGGGCCAACGATTGGCAGGGCTTGAAAGTGAGATTTTCTCGCACGCTGGACATAGCTTCAACATCAATTCGACACAGCAACTTTCGACCGTATTGTTCGATGAGTTGAAGCTCGATCCACCGGATCGAACGCGCAAGACCGCCTCTGGTCATTATTCAACGGCTGCCGGCGTCCTGGAAGAATTAAAGGAAAAACACCCGATCATCGAGCAAATTCTCGCTCATCGCGAAATCTCCAAGCTAAAATCGACCTATGCAGACTCCTTCCCGCATCAGGTGGACTCTCAAACAAAGCGTGTCCATACCTCGTATAACCAGACGGGTTCAGTAACCGGACGGCTCGCATCCTCCGATCCCAATCTACAAAATATCCCTATCCGCACCGAGCTCGGGCGCGAGATCCGTCGGGCATTCATAGCAAAACCCGATCATGTACTGCTCAGTGTAGATTATTCCCAGATTGAACTGCGTATCGTCGCTCATATTGCCGAAGATAAAGCCATGATCCAGGCGTTTCTTGAGGATCAAGATATTCACGCAGCTACAGCCGCGGCCGTTGGCAATATCGGCCTGGATGAGGTCACTGCCGATATGCGACGAAATGCCAAGGCGATTAACTTTGGCCTGATATACGGAATGAGCGCCTTCGGGCTTACCCGCACGACGGCATTAACACTTGCCGAAGCCGAGAACTTCGTTAAGGCGTACTTTGAGCGTTTCCCGGGCGTGCAGAATTATCTCGAACAAACCCGCCAGGAAGTTGTGCAAAACGGATATGTGGCAACTCTGCTTGGTCGAAAACGCTATTTCCCGCAGCTCGCTCAGGGGAGCTCTTCCTCCGAGATTATTCGATCGCGCGCATTGCGGGAAGCGATAAACGCACCCATCCAGGGTAGTGCAGCTGACATCATTAAAATAGCGATGTTGCATGTGCCCGATAGGTTACAGGTTGAGGGGCTCTCGGCACGAATGTTGCTCCAAGTACATGACGAGCTCGTATTTGAGTGTGACCAATCCGAGCTGAAGGCTACCGCAAGCCTGGTTCAACAGGTGATGCAGGATGCCTACAAACTGCGCGTGCCCTTGAAAACTGACGCCAAGGCAGGTGAAAACTGGGCCGATATGAAGGCAATTTCTTGATCAATAGGGATGACACTTAACCGATGCATTCAAGCATAAAACAATGGCAGCGGGAATGGATTTTACAGGACCAACTACTCAAGGGCGATGGCCCTGATCTTATGCTATACTCGCCTCGCCACGCTTGCCGCAACTTTTTAAATCTATGACAGACCGCAAAGAAGTATTTGAAGAATCGATGCGCCTCGGGCATTCTGCCGCCTGGGATCTACAATGGGATCGGGCCATCGAATACTACCGCAAAGCCCTCTCACTCAGCCCTGACCACTCCGGTGCGCTGACCAGCTTGGGCTTAGCGCTGCTCGAATCCGAGGAATACGAAGAAGCACTGAAAGTCTATGAACATGCTGGCAAGCTGTCCCCCGAAGATGCCATCCCCGTAGAGAAAATCGCTGAGATTCTCGAGGCGATGAACGATGACAAAGGTGCCGTCTCCCAGCGGAAATCTGCCATTGAAATCCATTTAAAGCGCAGGGATGTCGATAAGGCCATCGACAACTGGACTCACATAGCCCGCCTTTCACCGGGAGATCTGGAGACGAGATCCCGCCTGGCAATGACTTTCGAACGGTTGGGGCGTCACCGCGAATCCGTATACGAGTATCTTGCTGTCGCATCCATTTTGCAGCGCTCGAAAAAGATTGATCGTGCGATCGAAGCTGCCCAGCGTGCACTTCGAATCATCCCTGGTGAAAAAGAAGCCGCGCGCACGTTGCGGATGCTCCAGCAGGGGAAGGAATTACCGCCACCGCCAGAACCACGCGGCGCAACGGCTCCCCTGCGTATGGAGGCTGTTAAGGAATTTGTCCAGGGCGATTCGATTGAAGATCTCGCGGCTGAGGATAGCCAACAAGCGGATCCAGAGAGCGTAGCTCAAACACGTGCCCTGACCATCCTGGCTGGCCTACTCTTCGAAGACGATCAGAAAGACGATAATGGCGATGCCCCGGCCGACATGGATGATCTCACCACCGGGCGACTCAGCAAAGAACGCGAGAGCCTAGGTCAACCGCAGATGCTGCGCTATCTAGGGCAGGCGATCGGCCTGCAAACCAGCGGTAATAAACAGCAGGCAATCCAAGAATTTGAACGCGCCATTCAGGCCGGATTAGATCACCCCGCAGTGCATTACAACCTGGGTGTGATCCTAAAGGGTATGGAGGACAATGAAGAGGCGATCAGGCACCTCACCTCTGCCTTGGGACATCCAGAACTCGACCTTGGTGCAAACCTGGCGCTGGGACGTCTTGCACGCATGCGCAACGATCTTCCAGAAGCAGCCCGATTCCTCCTGCAAGCGTTACGTCACGCTGATAGTCTCTCCGTCGATGAGAGCCAGTCGGGTCAGCTGAATGAACTATACGATTCGATCCTCGCCACCCAGAATGAGGGCGATGACGATACCCTCTCCCAGATCGTTGAGAACACGCTCAACTTCTTGAGCGGACCGGAATGGTTACAGCGATTACGTACGGCTCGGCAACAGTTGGAGGGCCAAAACGAAGGTGCATCACTTGTCCCAATCGCTGAACTCCTGGAGGTCGGCGGTACCGAGCGGGTACTCCAATCGCTTGCTCGGATTGATGAACTGATCAACAAAAAGTTCTATGCAGTTGCGCTTGAAGAAGCCATGCTGGCATTAGATCATGTACCCGATTACCTGGCGCTTCATTCCCGCATGGCCGAGATTATGTTCCAGCAGGGCAACTCATCGGGTGGCATGACCAAACTCCGCACCGTAGCCAAGACCCATCGTGTGCGCGGCCAGATTGCGCAAGCGTCGAATATCTACTCCAGGATCATAAGTCACTCACCAATTGATATTGCCGCCCGTCGGCAACTCATAGACCTGCTGGCGCAACAAGACCGCAGCGATGAGGCTATCGAACAATATATCGATCTAGCTGAGCTGTACCGTCAGATGGCTGAGATTGAAACTGCCCGTGCTACCCTGGAACAAGCTTTCCAGCTTTGTCAGCGTAGCAATGTTAGCCGCGAAGTTGTCGTGCGAATCCTTGACCGCATGGGCGACATCGATCTATCACGTCTCGAATGGCGCCAGGCACTGAAGATCTTCGATAAAATTTGTGAATTGGATCCCTCAAACGAAAAAGCGCGTTCAAATTTGATCGACCTGAACCTGCGCCTGGGGAATGAGCCTGAAGCAGCCAAATCTCTGGATATCCATCTTGAGAACCTTGTCAATGCTGGTCAGGCTTCAGAAGCGCTGGCGCTACTTGAAGAGCTTGCCCGCGAGTATCCTGGCAAGCAAGCGCTGCACGCACGTTTAGCGCAAGCATATCGGGAGTCTGGACGCAAGGCCGATGCGATAGCCCAGTACGACGCATTAGGCGAAATTCAGCTTGATGCCGGTCAATCACAAGAGGCGGCAAAGACGATCGAAACGATCATCAATCTCGACCCACCCAATATTGAGGGCTACCACGAATTATTACGCAACCTGAAAGACCAGAAGTAAACCTAACGCGTCCGGGGGGCGCGGGGATCACACCGTGAGCAACTTCCTGAACGAAATCAGTTTTTTCTTCCAGCGCTTTGATCTCACCAGCGTAGTTGATGTCGCGCTCGTTACGCTGATAGTTTTCATCTTGCTGCGGCTTGTTCAGGGAACCCAGGCAGTCGTCTTGCTACGTGGTATCGTTTTCCTGGTCATCACAATCGCTCTTCTAACCAGTCTCTTAAACCTGCCCGCTTTCACCTGGTTGCTCGAAAACTCTTTACCTGCGATTTTAGTCGCCATTCCGGTGATCTTCGCACCAGAAATCAGGCGGGTCCTGGATCGTCTTGGTCGGACAAGTAACGTCTTCGCTTTCAGCGCCACGCCTGACGATGTAGAGCAGCTAATCGAAACGATCTGCGCAACAGCCCAACGGCTTTCCGATCGTCGTTATGGAGCCCTGATCGTTATTGAACGTGAGGTCCCACTGGCAGAGTACCGGGAAACAGGTGTTCGCTTGGATGCAGATTTGTCACCCGAATTACTCCTGCAAATCTTCCATATCAATACACCATTGCACGATGGCGCCGCAATCATTGTCGATGGTCGTATCTCCGCTGCTGCAGCTGTGATGCCACTCTCCTCAAGCGGCCTGCTATCGCGCTCGCCCGAACGGCAGATGGGTCTTCGCCACCGAGCCGCCGTTGGCATCAGCGAAGTCAGCGACGCGGTTTCTGTCGTTGTATCCGAGGAAACCGGCGGGATTTCCGTTACACATAATGGGCGGATAATCCGTCGACTTGACCAAGCTCGCCTGCGCAACATTCTTACAGCCTTCTTCCGCCCTCGGCCCACCGGTCGACTCCCGGCCTGGCTGGAGCGCATTATTTTCCGCAGGTCGGCAAGTTCCGGCCGGGGCCAGGGGGATTAAATATGCTTTCCTGGCTCCGCGAAAATCTCGGAACACTTTTCTTGGCATTGATCCTGGCGATTACCGCCTGGGTAGCAGCGGTTAGCCAGGAAGATCCCATTATTGAGCAAGTGTTCGAGAGTGCGCTTGAAATCGAATATCAAGGGCTGCAAGACGGCCTTACGATTGTTGGGGAAGTTCCGGAGACCGGACAAATTACTTTACGGGCACCAAGTTCCGTCTGGCTACTCCTCAGCCAGGATGACCTGCGATTGACAGTCGATCTCAGCAATGTCGAAGCTGGCAACCATCGCCTTCAAATCG
>JBFFMI010000150.1:0-7054 GCA_041554155.1 Anaerolineales bacterium | reverse complement strand
GTGATTATGTTGTTCGATATCGTTCATACCAGATCCTCCCATGCCTGCCTAGATTGTACCGTCAGAAGCTATGATCGCACACCTTCTTGAAGCATATCAATCACGAATGCATGGGTTTTTTGTAAACGCTGGGCGATGACCTCAGCCAATCGCTCCAGGATGATGATGCCAGTGTCCGGGTACTGTTCACATAATTGTTTGAGTTCATCACCGCGTACGCTGAAGGCATTGCTTTCCATGGTGGAAACCGCACAAGATGTGTATGATTCCCTTCCTAACGCGGCCGACCAACCGAATACACCCCCTTCTTCGATTTCAGTGACGGTTAGCTGCTCGCCATCCTCCGGTTTGAAACGAATTTCGATCTTGCCATCCACCAGGATGTAGAGTTTTTTGGCGGGAGCACCCTGCTCGAATACCACTTCTCCTACACCAAATGATTCATAGGCAAAGCGGGGTACGATAAGGTCGAGGGTATGCTGGTTCAACCCCTCGAAGAGAGGTAAGGACTGTATGGTGGGTAGAGGCATACAAGATGCTCGCTAAGAATTGAGTTCAGTGTATGAAAGCCCAGGAGCCCTTCGAAGTGGCAACTATCCGATTCTGGGCGACAATGGTCACCTCCTGTTGATCCCACACATGATCGCGCTGGGTATTCTTGACGCTGGTACGCTTTCTCGTTATAGTAGACCTAACAGGCGAACATCTGGGTGCCCCCCTCACCTAGATGTTTGTCTGTTGCTTTGTTATGCCGCGTGATGTGCGCTCTGCGGTACTTTGCCCAGGTTAACCCAGGCTCAGCAATGCCTCCCGCAGCTGGCCGATCTCTTCTCGGGTGTTGTAATGCACAAGCCCGACCCGCAGCATGCCACCACTATCCTCCAGCCCCAACCGTTCAGTAACCGCAAGGGCGTAGTAGTTACCATCCCAGGCGTTAATGCCTGAACTGGCGAGGTGCTCAGCGATCTTGCGCGGGGTGTGGCCCTCCATGGTGAAGGAGACGGTCGGCACGCGCTCACCCAAACGATCGCTCTCGGTTATGCCCCAGATATGCAGACCGGGGATCGTTTCCAGGGTCTCAATAAGATTCCTTGAGAGTTCCAGTTCGATGCGCTGGATCGTGTGCATCGCCTGTTTTAACTGCAGCACTCGGTCCTCATATGCTCCCTCCGGCAATGCAGCATCTTGTCCATAGGTAGCCCCAAGCTCTGCGAGGTATTCGATTGCGCCGAGCACACCAGCTATGCCCTCATGATTTTGGGTGCCGGTCTCAAATTTACCTGGTGGATCCTTAGGTGCCGGTCTGACCTTAAATGCCGTCAATCGATCAAGGTGTTCATGCTTCCCAAAGAGCATACCCATGTGGGGCCCAAAGAATTTATAAGCGGAAACTACGAGGAAATCGCAATTGAGATCTTGAACGTCGATCGGCCCGTGAGGAGCGTATTGGACGGCGTCGATGTATGTGAGCGCTCCGGCCTTGCGCGCCTTTTCGATCATGGCTTTGACCGGGTTGATTGTGCCCACGGCATTGCTGGCGTAGCCAAGCGCCACAAGCCGTGTGCGCTCATTGAGCAATTGGTCAAATTGGTCCACGATAAGGGTGCAATCCTCGACATCGAAATCCAACCAGTGCAGGATGGCACCGCGCGCCTCAGCGATTTGCATCCAGGGGGAGATGTTGGCGTCATGATCCAGGCGGGTGACGATGATCTCGTCACCGGCTTGCAGCTCGAGGGCCAGGGAGCGGCTGAGTGAGAGTGTCAGGCTGGTCATATTGGGCCCGAAGACGATCTCTTCTGGTCGGTTTGCATGAAGCAGGTCGGCAACCGCACAACGGGCTTCATCGATCACGGCGTCTGAGGTCCTGCTGGTATTGAAAGCGCCACCATGATTGGCGTTCGACTCACGAAGGTACGCGGTCATCCGTTCAATCACCTGCTCAACAACCTGGGTGCCACCCGGGTTGTCGAAGAAGATGGTCTCATTTTGCAGGGAAGGAAATCGCTGACGTATAGCCTGGACATCAAAAGTCATCGGTATCTCCATGGTTCGGAATCTCTTGGTGTAGTGCTGAAGGGGTTGCGTTGCTCTCCCCTGATTGTGAGCGCGTGAGCAGACCTTGCGCGCGCACCAGATCCTCAGGCGTGTTGATATTGAAGAAGCTTAAGAGTTCAGGATCGAGCGCTTCAAGCATGTCTTGTTCGATGGCCAGGACCTCTACAGAAGGAAAAAAACTGATCATCCGGTGCTGATCATCATGTATGGCTTGGTCGATGGCGGGCAGACAGGTCTCGGTGCGGTAGAGTGCCAGCATTGGCTCGTATTTTTCTCCCAACCGGGGGATGATCACATCAGCCTGGCCAACCAGAGAGAGGATATATTCGATAAGGGCTGGGTGCAGGAAGGGCATATCGCAGCCTACAATTAGGACCTGGTCATGGCGGCCCGCTCTTAAGGCTGTTCGCAGACCGAATAAAGCACCTTGCCCTGGGGTTTCATCCGGGATGAGCCGAATTTGTAAATCCGCAAGAGGGGCGGGATGATTGGTCGTGATAAATAAATCATCGCTCAGGCCAACGGTTCGATCTAACACATGCTCGATCAATCTTTTTCCGCCAAGCTGTACAAGTGCTTTGTCCTTGCCCATGCGGCTCGAGCGGCCCCCGGCCTGAATGGCAATGCTAATCATGGGCTCATTGTACACCCCATGCCTGAATGGCGAGCGGTATAATCCCTGTAGCTAAAATGCCCTCACTTTCAGAGATATTAGATACGATGTCAGCCCCGGCGGAGCTTGTTGAAGAGCTTCCCGATCAGGACGTGCGCTGCCTGGCCTGTGGGCACCGATGTCTCATCCGGCCTGGTCGGCGAGGGATCTGCCAGGTCCGTTTTAATCAAGCAGGTGAGCTGCGCGCCCCCTGGGGCTATGTCGCAGGCTTACAATGTGACCCCACTGAGAAAAAACCTTTTTATCACTTGCTGCCTGGCTCAGACACTTTAACCTTCGGAATGCTTGGTTGTGATTTTCATTGTGACTACTGCCAGAATTGGGTATCCTCTCAAGCCCTGCGCGACCCGGCGTCTGATAGAGCAGGCGGCTACCTTAGGCGGGTTACTCCAACCGAGATCATACAACGCGGTCTGGAGATGGGGGCTGAGATCGTAGGATCTTCCTACAACGAACCGTTGATCACTTCTGAATGGGCCAGGGCAATTTTTGCCGAGGCAAAGGCGGCCGGGATGAGATGTGTGTATATCTCAAATGGCAATGCTACGCCCGAGGTGCTTGATTATCTATCCCCTTACCTGACCGGCTATAAAATCGACTTGAAAACGATGCAAGACCGACAGTACCGCACGCTGGGTGGGGTGCTGCAAAATGTGCTGGATACGATTCGATCCGCGCATCAACGTGGACTGTGGGTCGAAATCGTCACGTTAGTAGTGCCGGGTTTTAATGACAGCACCGATGAGTTGATGGATGCGGCTCGCTTCCTTGTATCCGTTTCCCCTGACATTCCCTGGCACGTCACTGCGTTTCATAGAGACTATAAGATGCAGGGGCCAGAGAATACGAACGCTTCGATGCTGGTAAGGGCGGCGGAGATCGGCCTGGAAGCGGGACTGCGTTATGTCTATGCCGGAAATGTTCCAGGCCAGGTTGATGAGTATGAAGATACACGTTGCCACAGTTGTGGAACTTCGCTCATCGAGCGTCATGGGTATATGCTGCGAAGCTATGCATTAACAGACGCGGGCACATGCCCTTCCTGCGATACAGTTATTCCTGGAATTTGGCCTGCGAGCGCCAAGGATGTGCGCCTGGTATCCGCGCTGAATCCAGTTGCGCGAAAACCTCGTTTGGTATAAAGAAGGTAGCGCTTGGTGGAGGAGAATGCTTGTGCCCGAAGAAACGACCCAGACCGCGGTTAAATTGATCATTACCTACGACCCCGTCCCAGAGCGACGCGAGGCATACTTTCGCTATGTTCTGGGAGAGTTTGTGCCTGCACTTGAGCAGCTGGGTCTAACCTTGAGTGAGGCATGGCATACAGCATACGGGGAGTACCCGTTGCGCATGAGCGGTTTCCTGGCGGATGATGAGATCATTATGGAAAGCGTCATCACTTCCGAGCAATTTCTTGATCTAGAGTCGCGCTTGCAGGAATATGTGACCAACTATTCCAGGCGCGTCGTAGCGTGCAATAATTCCTTTCAATTTTAGGCTGGTTGAACCCACCCGACACACGAACCTATCTGAGACATCGGCAAGAGAGAACGCAGACGAGTCGGAGATGCATCCGCAATTCGCACGCAAAATTGTCTTACCCAGGCGCACCCCACAGCACATTTCCATTCCCGAAACCCTTCAAAAAATCTACGCTAGAGCTCATTTAACGACCCGGTAATCAAAGCTTACGATCATGCGTCACCTGGATTGATCTACCCGAACCGTACATTCGGGAGGCGTTTCGTCCAATTTGGTTGTGACAGTTGGCACTGGAGGATGTAACGTCGGAATGCTACATTTTTTGTGTTAGCTACCACTTGGAGGTCTGTATGGCGGTAGTGACCTGGAAAACCATCAAGAACAGCGGTTGTGAACGTGTGGGCGAGATCGTATCACTCGAGGCGCGCGTCGTATACCCGGCAGAGTGGTTGCCGGATCAACCCCCAAGAATCCTCGCGCACCGCTGCTCAAAAGGCATGGAATGCAACCAGATGAATACCCCCACCTGCATGTGGGCAGGTACATTACCAGGCTACGATCCGTTTAATTAAACGCGGATTGCGTTTCATAGATTTCCGAACATCCTTAAAAATAAAACGCCCGGGAAACCCGGGCGCTTTGCATGCTGGTTGTATGGCAAACGCAACATTTAGATCACAGCGAGCTCCCGGCCAATTTTCTCGAATCCTGCCAGGCCCTGGTCCAGGTCATCCCGATCGTGGGCGGCCGAGATCATCACCCGGATACGGGCTTTGCCATGGGGAACCGTTGGGTAACCGATCGACATGGCGAAGACCCCTTCGGTAAATAGATTGCGGCTAAATTGCTGTGCAAGCGAAGCCTCGCCCAACATTACCGGGGTTATGGGTGTTGTACTTTTACCCGTATCAAACCCAAGCCCCTGCATCTCACGTTTAAAGTAATCCGTGTTTGCCCATAGGCGATCAACCAACTCGGTAGATTCTTCGAGTAAGTCAACTGCTGCCAGGCAAGCCGCAGTATCGGGCACGGTCATAGCGGATGAGAACAAGAAGGGGCGCCCTCGTTGGCGCAGCCATTCGACAATCGATTTTTTCCCGGCGACAACACCCCCCATTACACCAAAGGCTTTCGAGAGCGTTCCCACCTCGACATCAACCTGTCCGTGCAGGTCAAACTGGTCGACGATTCCTCTTCCGCCACGTCCCAACACACCTTCTCCGTGGGCATCATCAACCATCAGCAGAAAGCCATATTCCTCAGCGACTTTGTTTAGTTCATCAAGCGGTGCAACGTCACCATCCATGCTGAAGACCCCATCGGTGATGATCATACTGCGTCTGAAACCGGCGTCTTTGTTTGCCTCGATTTGTTTGCGCAGATCGACAGGATCTGCATGGGCAAAGCGGATGACCTTTGCTCTCGACAACCGGCAACCGTCGATTATGCTGGCGTGATTGAGTTCATCCGAGTAAATGACATCTTCTTTGGAGACCAACGCCGGGATGGCGGCAAGATTGGCGTTGAAACCGGACTGGAACGTGATCGCCGCTTCCACGCCTTTGAAGGCTGCCAGCCGATTTTCCAGCTCGAGGTGAATATTCATCGTGCCAGCGATAGTTCGAACTGCCCCCGGTCCGACGCCCAGCTCATCGATGGCTTTCTTTGCGCGCGCAGCAAGTGTGGGGTGGTTGGCCAAGCCGAGGTAATTGTTGGAGCAGAAATTGAGCACATCCACGCCGTCCACTTTCAACCAGGCACCCTGGGGAGAGCTGAGTGTGCGGATTTGGTTGAAGAGCCCGGCCTCGCGTAGTCCTGCGAGCTCATCGGATATCCAATTAAGTTTGTCTTCGTTAGGCATCGATTTCCTCATCAAGGTGTGATTTAGGGGTAGTCGTATAGGTGTCGATCAGCGACCTTTTGCGCAGCCGCGAATATGTTTTCAAGCGGCGCTCGCGAATTTGAGCGCTCGAGCGATCGGGCTGGCTCTCGACATAGACAAGCTGAACAGGACGACGAGCACGGGTATAGCGACTGCCCTGCCCCTTGTTGTGCTGACTCAGACGCCGATCCGGATCTGTCGTCCAGCCCGTATAAAAAGTGCCGTCAGAGCACTCCAGGATATAGCAATAAAATCCAGACATGATGCGATTATACGGTTTGGCAGAATGGAGCGCCAAAAAATTCGAAAACGCCAGCGAACACCACTGCGTTCAGTGCAACGCGGCTAGTCAGAGTCCGTGCGGCGTTTGCCAACACCAAACATTTGACGCAGTAAACTGGCATCAACATTCGGTGGCTTGGGTAGCTCATCGCCGGCCCAATTGCCACGTGCGCGTGCGTTTAACCACTGTGAACGAGCTGAATCAGCCTTCTCAAGATACCGCTGGAGTTCCTCATCTTGCGCGTTGGCTAGCATATCCGTAATGCGGGCAAGTTCGTCTGAGAAGGCGTTGATACGAGCAAGAACCTTCTCTCGATTTGCTAGCACACGGCGTTGTAGTTGTCTGGAGTCAACGCTACAGGGAGCGGTGGCTTGTTGAAACGACGCACCGGCCATGCGTTGTATTTCACGCCAGGATGGTGAATTTGATCCGGACTGCATCAAGGCAGCGCTCAAGAGCACAGGCAGATCTTCGGCGATAGCGGCGACGGCATCTTGCTCGTCGACATCGATGAAAAAGGGTTGTGCATCGAGGATCTTGGCCAGATTGATGACAATTGCTATTGCGCGTTTGGGGGTTTTCGCCGGGGCTGTGATAGCGAGTACGCCGCCGGAATACCGATCAGAATTGGGAACGGAATCATCGTCCTCCATGCCCGGGTCGCTTTGCACGGGTG
>JBFFMI010000149.1:0-7134 GCA_041554155.1 Anaerolineales bacterium | reverse complement strand
TCCCTATCAGATTCGGCCATTGCGATGGGTCGGGAGCGTATCTCTGATAGGCATAGGAGGGAGCACTATCGAAAAAGGAACCATAGCGCATGCCTTCAACTACCATCTCCGTCAACCCCTCTGGAGACGCGTTCGCCCCAACGGCCACGAGCCGGTCTAGTCGATCGGGGTAGGTCATGGCTATCGTCAGACCCGTAATCCCACCATCGCTCAAGCCGACGATGTGCGCTCTGTCGATTTCGAGTAGATCCATTAGTCCTATGATGTCCTTGGCGAAGAGGTCGTAGCCAAAGGGTAGGTCGGAGTCCGTGGATCGGCCATGACCACGGGTATCAACTGCAATTACACTGTACTGCTCGGATAATGGAACAATCGCATTGCGCATTGTCTCGATAGAATCCGCTGCACCATGCAGCACAACAAGGGGCTCACCCTCGCCATGGATTTCGTAATACATGGAGATGGAATCTACGTTGGCAAGGCCCGCTATGCAGGCTTCCGTTGTCTTGGTCACACACTCCCGTGCTTGATTCGCTGCACACCCGGCCAAGACGCCCCCGAGGACTACGGCGAGAATGGTCACTCGATAACCCCAGCGCGTCTTGCCTGTCATGGCGTCCTTCTCCTGCTGCCTAACATGTGATTCCGTGGATAAATATCCTTAATATATGACTATAAGGATTTAAGGAGGCATTGACAATTCTTATTACGATAAGAGCAATTTATCGAAAGAAACATTCTTGGTTATTGAAAACAACTGATATCTTATGGAGTCAGATAGCGGTTGAGGTCAACTGGACAATATATTCGATTTATTCGTAAGCTAAGACCTTAGCCCTCTCATCCGCCTGGTTGAGCGCCTCGGTCAGCTGCGCCAGGACCTCTTTGCGCGCCACGCCGCGCGGGGCCTCGATCGCCGGTTTGCAAACAGTGTAGATGCGGTCAAATGGCAGTGGCAGCCAGTACTGGTCCCAGCGGTTGATATGCAATGCCCTGCGGGAGGCATTGCCAACCGGCATGATCAGTGCTTTCGCCTGACGGGCCATGAAGACAGTGCCAGGTTTGGCCACCCGGGCCGGGCCGTCGGGTCCATCAGGGGAGATGTAGCTGAATTTGCCAGGAGCCAGCTTCTTGATGATGTTTCGCAGATTGCTGGCCGTGGCCATACTGCTGTCATCCATGCTGACTGGGAGCGCCAGCGCCCCGGCATAGTAGGCGAAATAGCCAAGAACACCCTGGCGGTCATCACCTACCATGATCATATAGACATCGCCCAGATCGAAATGATCGGCGAATGCGTTGTAGAAGAGATGCGTCTGTCCGTGCCAGTTGGCGAAGATAAGCGGGCGGCCGGTAGCCACTGCTGCCTCTATGTGCTCCCAGCCCTCAATAGTAACCGGGGCGGTGCGATGGATCAGCTTGGCGTAGCTCGCTAAAAACCAGCCGAAAAACCTGGCAAGTAGGGGGTTCAAAGGATGGTACGCACGCCGGCGCGCAGGATGCCAAAGGTGATGTAGCCCGTCGTCAGCCCCCACCATACGACCTGGGGGGTGGCCCAGAAGGCCACGATTACGCTGGCGCTGAGCAGGGCGATGCTGAAGCGTCGCCGACCGAAAATGGTCTTCAGTTCGGGAAAGCGGATGGTGCTTACCATCAAAAAAGCGAGCAGTGGAAGTAGTATCAGGAATACCAGATCTGGCAGCAGGCTGATCTCGAAGGTCCGATCTGCAAGGACGGCCAGGGCAACGTAGGCGCCGGAGGTCGAGATTGTCAGTCCGGTGCTCTCCTTGGCTTTCATATCTGTGGCCTGCAGATTGAAGCGCGCCAATCGCAGCCCGCCGGCCAGCACGAAGGCGATGCCAAAAGGCCAGATCAACCAGCTCTGGTTGCCACCCATCCGAAGGTGGCTCCAGACCAACACGGTGCTGGCTGCGCCGAAGTTGGTCATGTCCACCAGTGAATCGAGCTGCACTCCGAAATCCGATGTGGCACCCAGTTTGCGTGCCACCGCGCCATCCACCAGATCGAGCAGGTAGCTGGCAAGGATCAAGGTTGCCGCAATCCCCAGATAGCCCTCGAGCGACAGCGCGATCGAAGCCATCCCGGAGATGAGCGAGATCGAGGTGATGATGCTGGGGGAGGCTTTTCGCAGCTTGTTCCTCATTACTCGTTAAACCTTCTCTACTGAATACGAGCGATCGGCGTCTCGCCGGCTTTAACCCGATCGCCGATTTCCACCAGCGGTTCGAACTGGGGCGGCATAAAGACATCCACACGTGAGCCGAATTTGATCATACCAAATCGTTCGCTGGTCTGCAGCTGCTGTCCTTCTTCAACGGTGCAGACGATACGTCGGGCCATGATGCCGGCGATCTGCTTGACCAATATATAACCATGAACGGTCTCCAGCCCGGTGAAGAAGTGCTCATTCTCAATGGCGGCTTCCGGCCGGAAAGCCTGCAGGAACTGGCCAGGGACATGTCGTTTGTAAGCAACGGTGCTAGCGTAGGGTGTGCGGTTGACGTGCACATCGTTCAGGTTCATGAAGACGCCGATCTTGAGCGCCGGCCCTTCAAGGAAAACGGGTTCGTGCAAGCGCACGATCTCCACCACGAGTCCATCCGCCGCTGAGATGATCAGGGAGTCATCAGCGGGTGGCCGCCGGGCGGGATCGCGGAAGAAGATCGCCAGGCCTACCCAGAGCAGGCCAAGCAGGATCGCCAGCGTATTAGCGAAAACACCTGGTTGGATCGCAGCGTAGACCAGTGCGGCGAAGAAAAGGATGCTGGCGAAGGTGAATTCGGCAATGGCGGCGCGCGCTATGGGGAAGCGGGCGCCCTCTTCGGAGATTTGTTCACTCACGCCCGCCAGTGTACCTGAAAGCGCTTGGCGTGACTAGGGGACTCTGTTCATAGTGCAGCGTCAGATATGGCAGCGCTCTCCGCATCTGGCATGCGCGTCTCGATTTCCCGGATGCGGGGGATGGCGTAGCTCGCCAGGCCGACGAGGATGGAGATCAAGCCGCCAATCAGGATGGTAAACCCAATACCGGCGCCAGGGCCGGTTCCGATGAGCGATCCTAGTGAGTCTGCCAGCCATCCCCCGGGAGCGGACGCAGGCTCGAACACATTGTCTGCTAACAAACCGGCGACCACCTGACTGATGGGAAAGCTAAGGGTGGTCACCAGGATATCCAGGCCATAGATTCGCCCCTGTAGATCCTGGGGGATCTTTGTTTGCATGATAGCGTAGAAGTTGGCATTGATAATCGGATTGGGTACGCTGATGAAAAACGAGGTGATCAGCCAAGCCGGTAGCGACCAGCTCAGGCTGAATGGGATCGCCCCGAGAACACCCCACCCGATGAGTGCCAGGTTTACCCCGTGGATGCGTTTTTTTGGCCCGCCCCAGACCGACATCAGAAGCCCCCCTGCCAGGAAACCTACCGATCCCGCTGAGCGAACTGCGCCCAGGATCACCGCGTCGTCGCCGGTCTTCGCCAGGATCGTTGGACTCATCATCGGGTAGCTAAATCCGGTGGCGATGTTGGAAAAAGAAAAAAGCAGGAAGAAGGCCAGCAAACTTTCGTTCTTAAGCAGGTAGCGAAAGCCTGCCAGGGTCTCCTGCAGAACCGTTCCCTGGGCGGCTTTGCCTTCCTTGCTCTGCCGTGGCCGGGGGATGTGCACCAAGAGCAGGATCGTAAAGGCAATAGCGAAGGCGATCAGGTCGAAGATGAGCAACCCTTCGACCTGCACGAAACCGATGATGGCGCCGGCAAGTAATGGGGCACCGATCCCGGACGCGGATTGGGTAATGGAGCGCAGGCTGTTGGCGCGCGGCAAGTGTTCTTTGCTCACCATCGTTGGGATGACGGCCATGTAGGCCGGGTATTGAAACGCACCGAAGATGCCGCTGAGCGCATTGATCAGGTACAGGTGCCAGATCTGAATGGATTCGGTCCAGAAGAGCAGCAGCAGGGCAAGCGCTGCCAGGGCGGTCGAGAAATCAGAGATAGCCAGCACCACTTTGCGGTTCCAGCGATCAGCCAGCGTGCCGGCAAGCACGCTCAGCAGCGCCCTTGGAATGTAGCCGGCGACACCAACCAGCACGAGCTGTGTGGCCTTGCCCGTAAGATCCCAGGCCCACAGGGTGATGCCGAATTGGACCATGTTTGAGGTAAAGATGGAGAGAAACTGGCCCAGCCCCATCAGGTAAAAACCACTGAGGCCGCTCAGCAGCGCGCCTCGCTGCGTGGCGCTGACAGGCTCGGGAGCGAGAGGATTCTTCTGTTCCACGTTGTTAATAACCCCTGCGGTTCAGAGAGTTACTTTGTTATATCGAGAGGGCAGGGGTTTCCCCGGTGCCAGACCAATCGCTAAAGAAGAGACTCATACAATGGGGGGTGTCTTACCGGAGAGCGCAACAGCCTGCTCGACGTATTCGAGCGATTGGTGGCGGAAATAGGTGCTGTACAACTCGGCGTAATGCCCGGCGTCTTCCATCAACCGGTCGTGATCACCTTCTTCGATGATGCGTCCCTGCTGCAGGACGATAATGCGATCCGAGGCCTTTACAGTTGATAAGCGGTGAGCGATCAAGATCGAGGTGCTGTCTTTGAGAATCAACCCCAACGCCTGCTGAATCTGCGATTCGGTGAAGGGATCGATGCTGGCTGTGGCCTCATCCAGGATGAAGATCGCGGGCTGTTGCACCAGAACCCGCATCAATGAGACCATCTGTCGAATACCCATTGATAAGCGTTTCCCGCGCTCGCCTACTTCAGTCGCCAAACCCTTGTTCAGCGTCTCAAACCACTCCCCGTCACCGATTTGTCGGGCGAGGCGCTCGATCTGAGCTTCGCTCGTTTCCGGGCGGGCATAGCGGATGTTGTCCATCACGGTGCCGGAGAAAAGGAACGGCATCTGCGGTACGATCCCCAGCTGGCTGCGGTACTGGGCCAGATCGAAGGTGCGGATGTCCTGGCCATCGATGCGCAGCTCACCACCCTGGTATTCGTAAAAACGGGAGATCAACTTGGCGATGGTGGATTTCCCGGCCCCGGTATGACCGACAAGCGCAAGATTTTCACCGGCCTGGATGTGCAGGTCGAAATGTTGCAGCACCGGCTCGTCTGGCTTGTAATGGAAATCCAATCCAGCAAATATGATCCCGCCCTTCAACCGAGCGACGGGCTTTTCTTCGATCTGGTTGACCGCTGATTCGGCGTCGATCAAGGCAAAGACACGCTCGGCAGCCGAGAGGCCATTTTGCACCTGGGTCCAGAAGGCCGAGAGGTTGAGCATCGGGAACCAGAAGCGATCCAGACTGGTGATGAACAGGTACCAGGCGCCTGCAGTGACGATGCCGGCGGCGTTGCTGCGCCCACCAACATAGACAAGGATGGCGGTACCCACGCCAGCCAGCGCGTTGAGCGTGGGGAAGACCATCGCCAGGACAAAACCACGACGGACGTTGGCCCGGAAGGAGCTATCGTTCACCTTTGCGAATTCACCATAGATTGCGGCTTCCTGACGAAAATTCTTGGCGATGGCGATGCCGGTAACGGCCTCCTTGATGGCCGAATTCACATTGGCCGTCGCCCGGAAACCACGCCGGGTGACCGAGCGGGCCAATCGGCGAAAACCCAGGGCGATCAGGAAGATCACCGGCAACATGGACAGGACCCACAGCATCAAACGTCCGTTGATGCGGGTCAAGACGATCAAGAGGATGATGGCCTGGAACAGCTGGGTGAACAGGTCGGTGACCAGCACGACCACCTGGGCGAATTCCTGGGTATCGGAGGTGATCCGGCTGACCACCCTGCCGGATGCGAACTCATCGTAGAAAGAGAGATCATGCTCGGCCGAAGCGATGAAAGCGTCCCGCCGCAACGCGAGCATCACATCGCCGACGGAGCGGGTGATCAAGCGCCGCCGGACCCAGTTGGCACCCCAGATAATGACCCCGAGCAAGAACAGGATCGAGGCAAAGAGTGGCAGGAAGCGAGCCATACCCTGCTCAACCATAAGATCGACACTGCGTGAGACGAAGATCGGGGAAAGGGCTCCAGATGCTGCGATCACCAGGATCGCCACAATGGCCATGATCAAGCGCCGGCGGTAGGGTTTGAAGTAAGCCAGCATGCGCAGCGCGAGGTCCCGATCAGGGTACGTGCGGTCGTAGGCTTCGGCATCCAGCCCGCGGAAGAAGCCCATCGCTTACCCGCCCTCGTAGCGCGTAAAGATACGCTGGTAGGCCTGGGAGCTGGCCATAAGTTCCTCGTGCGTGCCGCTGGCAGCGATATGCCCCTTGCGCATCACGATGATCTTATCCGCCCAGCGAATCTGTGAAAGACGATGGGTGATGATCAGCGTGGTGCGTCCTTCCGCAGCACGGAAGATGGCACGTTGGATTTGATCCTCGGTGGCACTGTCGATCGAGGACGTTGAGTCATCCAGGATCAAGATACGTGGATCGGTCATGAAGGCACGTGCCAGGGCAAGACGCTGGCGTTGACCACCAGAAAGGGTAACACCACGTTCGCCGATCACCGTGTCGTAGCCATCTTTGAAACTCATGATGAATTCGTGGGCCTGGGCGGCCTTGGCCGCCGACTCGATCTGAGCGCGCGTTGCCACAGGACGCCCGAAGGCGATATTGTCGGCAATCGTGCGCGAGAAAAGAAAGATATCCTGCTCGATGATCGAGATCTGCCTGCGCAACGCCTCGAGATCCCAGCTGCGCACATCAATGCCGTCGACGAGTATTTCTCCAGCCGTGACATCATAGGTGCGGTTCAAGAGCTTTACCAGCGTGGTCTTGCCTGTTCCAGTCTGACCGACGATAGCCACGGTTTGCCCGGGTTCGATTTCAAGCGAGACGTTCTGCAGTGAGAGATCCCCCGCCTGGTATGCAAAATCTACCGCTTTAAAGCTGATCTGCCCTTCCATCTCGGGGTGTACGCCGCCGGGGTTGCGATCAAGCTCGGTCTTGCGTTTGATCAATTCGAGGATGCGCCGGGCGCCGGCCATGCCCAGCGAAACCTGTGCATAAGCGAAGAGCGAGGCGAAGGTGGGGAAGCCAAATAGCTGGATTAAGCCGACGAAGGCGATCACCTGGCCGACATCCAAC
>JBFFMI010000148.1:0-7184 GCA_041554155.1 Anaerolineales bacterium | reverse complement strand
CGTCGCCGGGCTCTCCTGGCGCGGTAGACAACGGCTCGAGCGTCGTCGCAAGCCTGGAGATCCTACGCGCATTGCAGGCTGGCGATCCGCTTCGTCACGATGTGATCGTCTTCTTCACCGATGGTGAAGAGCCCGGCCTGATCGGTTCACACGCCTTTGTTGCAGGACATCCCTGGTTGGCGGATGTCCGGCTGGCGATCAATATGGACCAGCTTTGGTTAGGACCGCCGTATCTCTACCGCACGACCGGAGGAAACGGTCTCTGGGTGCAGGCGCTCGCGCGCAGTGCCGCCTCCACACGGCCAGCCTACATTTCGTTTCCCTTCGACCTTTTCCCCGCCGATGATACGGATCTGTTGCCAATCGCGCAGGCAGGGATTCCCGGAGCTGACATTGTCACGGGAGGTCCCTCCACTGAAAAACATACGGCGCGTGATCTCCCCGAACTTATCGACCCAGACAGCTTGCAGCAGGCTGGGGATCAGATTCTGGCTCTTGTGCGTGAATTGGGGGCCCAAACCACGCTGGAAACAACCATCCCCGATCAGACCTTCTTTCCCATGATGGGGATGCTAGTTCACTATCCAGAAGATCTGGCGCCTCCAATTGCCATTATGGGAGGCATGTGCTTCCTGGGGATGATTGTCTTTGGTTTGCGAAAAAGGGACTTGACCTGGCGCGGACTGGGATTGGGCTTCCTCGCCAGCCTTCTCAGCATCGCACTGAGTGTGGTGTTCGTCAACCTGCTTTGGAAGGGCATCCTGGCTTTCCATCCCGAGTACGCCTATGTCGGCGCCTCGGGCTTCCGCCAGAAGCTGAGCGCGGATTCAGTGTACGCGATTGGATTCATCTTGCTGGCATTCTCCGTTTCCCTTGGTGCGGTTGTGCTTGCGCGCAAGAAAGTCGCGGCTCTGGGCCTAACTGCCGGCATGCTCGTCATTTGGTTCCCGCTCACCATCACCACGTCCATCCTGGTCCCAGGAATCAACTACTTGTTCAGCTGGGTCCTAATCGCCGGTTCGTTAACGCTTCTGCTGGCCATGGCTGTCCGACCAAGACGGGATGCATGGCTCTTCTCCGGACTGGGCTTCCTGGCGAGCGCCATCTTGGCAGTTCTCTTATGGATACCTCTATTCTACATGGCAATCCTCGCGGGACCCATGAATCCGGATACACCGCTCTTGAGCATGCTGGTGGGGCTGGCGGCTCTATGGATGGGAAGCATGACGCCTATGTTTCACCAAGTCACCAACCCGAGGCGTTGGCTATTCCCGGCAACTGCTCTCTTGGTGGCGCTGGGCTTCCTGGTTGCCGGGCATTTCCTGGTCGGCAAGCACTCCCCCCCGCCATTGGTGAACTCGATCGGCTACTGGCTTGATGCCAACGAAGGCCAGGCTTACTGGCTGGCTTTTTCCGATGAATTGGATCAAAGGCAAAGCAATCTAATGGTGGATCCAGTCTCACGGCCATACCGGGAGCTGATCACGGCGGCCCCGCAAATCTCGGTGCGGACGAGCACCGCGCCCATGCTAGACCTGGATGGTCCGGGCCTGGAATTGCTATCCGATGAGTGGATATCCAACCGGCGGTTGGTGCAGGTCCGCATCACAAACTCGATGCGTGAGCGCATCCTGATCATCCTCCCACAAGAGCCTCCCCTTGTGGGGCTGATCCTTCCGGGAAGCGAGAAAGCCGCACTCCCATCGGCTGATGGCGGGGGATGGTGGCTGCGCTTTGAGGGCATGCCCGCCGAGGGCGTCGAGATCACCTTCGAGTTCTCTGGGGCAGGTTCAATCCAAGGCCTGCTAATCGAAGAAAGGACGGGGTTGCCTTCTTTTCCCGGATTGGTGACACAACCTGAACCCGGAACGATGAAATCGCCCGGTGTGTTTACCCAGGTCATTCCGACCGACTTTACGGCGATCACCAGGAGCTTCGTCATTCAAGAGTGAGAGCATTGAGCGCTTTGGATCGATACGAAATGCCGCCCAACATCTCGCTGGAGCCGACCCGGTGGACGTGCGGAATTATGGTTGATCCGTCACCATTCATGCGCGATGATGGAAGCTGCAGCATGAGCCGGGCTGCTCAGCTCGAGGGTGTTAGGCGTCGGGCAAACTGCCAACCGAGAGATAGTGCTTCGAGTTCCTGGGGACTTCGACAGCGGGGATTCCTAATGTGTTCTCGGCATAGATCTGCCCACAAGAATTGGCGCCAGGATCGATTAGTTGGCACTGACCGCCACCAGCTCACCATTCGGGAAATTGAGCGAGTGCGCAAATCGCTAATGAATTGAAGATGTCCCGTCAAACTGTAGAATATGCTGAACGCGAAGATTGTGACGCGGGCTCGTCCAGGAATTGAGGGATAAGACTGTGGCGGATATTGCTGTGAAAAGCGCTGAAGCTTCGCGCCCTTCCAGTTGGATCGATTGGCTAGCAGGTTGGATTCAAAGGCTCCCGGGATCCACCTGGCTTTTCTATGCGATTGTCTTAGGCGGCAGTGTACTACTGAACAACGCGATCTTTTGGATAGACGGCGGCTTGCAACTCGGCGCGTTTAATGCGGGTCTATCGATATTTGCCTTCTACGCTCTCTACTGGATTGCCTTGTACCATTACCTCAACCGGCATGCTTCTCGTGCTTTGAAGAGCTTTCGACCACTGCTTGATGCAAGCGATTCTGAGATCCACAAGATCGATTTTGACCTTACGACCCTCCCCCGCAATTTGGGGTGGCTAGCCTTGTTGTTTGGAATCGTCACCGGCATAATGGAGATTCCCGGCAACCTCGCAGCAACACTCGGACCGGTTGCCGATCAGGCGCATACTGCCCTTCCGGTGGCATACTTTACATTAGTAACGATCTTCTTTTCGGCCGCATTTTTCGCCGTCGTCTTCCGCACCATTCGACAGCTCCGACTGGTCAGTAAGCTCCATGAACGGGCGATCGGTATCGATCTCCTGTCTCTAAATGCTCCGCACGCGTTTTCAGCTTTCACCGCACGAATTGGGCTGGGGCTAATTCTGCTCTTGGTGATCATCAGTATCCCCGCGCCAGGAGAAAATGTATCTGCATACTCCGTCTCCGTTTTTGAGGTGGTTTCATATGCGGGGATGGCTCTGCTGGCCATAGCCGTTTTCGTTGTTCCGCTGGGAGGGATGCGCAACCGCCTTCAACGAGAAAAAAACCGCGCGCTAGGCGAAGTCGATGAGTTGTACAGAACTGCCAGTGGCCGCCTGTATGGCGATGTCAGGAACAACACCTATGAAGATATGGGTCGAACGAAGGACGCGATTAGTGCATTGTTAATTCATCGTGATCGGTTGGATAAGATCTCAACCTGGCCTTGGGATCCAAGGACGCTCCGCGGCTTCACATCGGCTTTGCTCCTTCCGATCTTCCTTCTATTGGCAGCCCAGCTACTTGAGCGCCTATTCTGACAAGAAAAAACGTAGCTGCGCCTAACAACTCACCGGAGCGGACCGGGGATGCAGCGACAGAAGATAGAGATGCTCCAGATGGGGGATCCTGGAAATGGTGTGCGGGAACGAACCCCGGCCGCTCAGCTCGCAGCCGTTAGGCCGCCAAGACAACAATTATGAAAAATTGGTCGACCATGAAATATATTCGGGCACTTAGCATAGTGGGGTTATTGAGCGGTTCGGCTGCCGTAATTTCCGCCATGTCGATAGGCGATACCTTCGGGCTCCCTGGCACCGCCCGCCAGGGCAGGTGTCGCCAGGCGGCCATTGGCCCGGGCGAAATCACGAACCCTTCTCGGATTGACGATCGCCACCGAGAGCTGACTTGCGCTCAAACATCGGAATGCGGCCTGCTCGTAGCCACCAGTGGCTTCTAAGACGATCAGGGCTGGTTGGTGCTTCAAGAGCAGGTCGGTGAGTGCGCTGATGCCCTCGGGGTTGTTGGAAAAGCGCCAGGATCTGTGAACATTCCAGAGGGCTAGATTGAGATGGGACTTGGAGACATCGATTCCGACAAATATCCCGAGGGGATTGGACATGGAAACACCTCACTGTGTATATAATGGAGATGTTGAGATACGGTCTTTGAGGACCAACCAACTGTTCGGGCTGTAGGATGAATGGACACGGCGATCCATGCTCCAGCGCGGTCTTCTAGACCAGCGGACCGTCGATCTGCCGTGTCCTATAAATAATATACTAGCGGACCACGCGTGTGGCGTGAAAAGCTATTGAGCCTGGTGCTTCGACACCGGGCTATTTCGTTATAAGATCAAAGCGGGGCCGCTCAGCTCGAGACTGTTAGCGAGCGATACCCCTCCCAAGATCTTGTTATTAAATGTATATGATGATAATATACTAGGATAGAGGTGACGATTGGAACAGCTCTCGAATGCAACCGGATTCGAATGGGATGAATTGAATGCGACCAAGATATGGGAGAAGCATTCTGTCAGCCTGGCTGAATGCGAGCAGGTATTCTTCAATGAGCCGCTCGTGGTTGCTGAAGATACCAAGCATTCGGAAGAGGAGCAGCGATTTTACGTTTTAGGAGCTACTGACAAAGCCCGATTATTGTTCCTTGTATTTACTCTTCGAGATGATCGGATCCGAGTGATAACGGCAAGGAACATGAATCGGAAAGAGCGGAGGTTATATCGAGATGCCGAAAAGTAAACGAGTGCCGAAGTTCGAATCCGAAGATCTCGAACGAGACTTTTGGGCGGAGCAGGATTCGAGTGATTATATCGACTGGACGTCTGCTAAAAAGGTGGTTTTTCCGCAGTTAAAGCCATCGACCAAGACCATCTCATTGAGATTGCCGGAGGCATTGCTCGAAGATCTGAAATATCTCGCCAATAAACGGGATGTTCCCTATCAGTCACTCCTCAAAATCTACTTGGCTGAGAGAATTGAGAACGAATTACGAGTCAAGTCGGACGCTCGCTAACGTCTCGCTGGAGCAGACCAGGGAAGCGCGGCGAAAAAACATGCCCCGCCTGATCCCTGGCTGCTCAGCTCGAGGCTGCTGGCCAGATTGTCCACCAGCAAGTTTCATTGATAATTCCGGATCAATTGAGTGTACAATCGAAAATCTAGATATCTACGATTGGTCGAGGAACACTCATGGAATTAACCAATGAGGTGGTAGTCGTGGGTGCGGGCCAGGCCGGCCTCAGCGTCAGCTGTCTCCTGTCTCTCGCAGGCATCGATCACATTGTGTTGGAACGTGGGAGGATCGGTGAGTCCTGGCGCTCACAGCGGTGGGATTCATTTCATCTTAACACTCCAAACTGGTCGAATGGACTTACAGGAATTGAATTCCATCCGGAGAAACCGAATGAATTTAGTGATTCTGGTCACTTGATTGCGTATTTTGAGAGATACGCGAGCAAATTCAAGCTGCCGATCCGAGAGCAGACGCCTGTCATCTCTCTTGAAGATTCTGGTACGGGTGGATATGTTCTGCAAACGGAAGATACGACCTACCATACCAATGTCGCGGTGATGGCGACGGGTGCGATGAGTCGACCTAAGTTGCCCGATGTCTCCAAAGAATTGCCAGGAGACATACTTGCGCTCACCGCCGGAAGCTACCGCAATTCGGAGCAGCTTCCCGACGGAGCTGTGCTGGTAGTCGGAAGTGGCCAATCAGGGTGTCAGATAGTTGAGGATTTGTTAAGTGCTGGACGCGAGGTCTACCTCTGCGCCAGTCGGGTTGGCCGGGCTCCTCGCACCTATCGGGGCCGTGATATCTTCGATTGGTGGCGAGAAATGAAATTTTTTGAGGTCAGGTTGGACGAACTTGCTGACCCATCTGTACAGTTCGCCGCTCAGCCACAAGTTTCCGGCACAGATGGCGGACATACTATCAGCCTCCAATCCCTGGCGCGGGATGGCGCAATCTTACTCGGAAGACTTGAAGGGGTAGATGGGTGCGTCTTGCAACTAGGTGATAATCTTCACGAGTGCATCGAATTTGGCGACGAGAAGGCAAATGATATCCGCAAACAGATCGATGATTACATCGAACAGTTTGGGATCGTTGCCAAGCCACCTGTTTCGGATCCCGGCGAGCCGGCTCTGCCAGACCTGAATGGCTCCGATAGTTGGGCGACCCTTGATCTTCGCCAAACTGGCGTGACCACGATCATTTGGTGCACTGGATTCGAAACCGACTGGAGCTGGGTCAAGCTTGATGTGTTCGATGATCGCGGTTATCCGAGACATCGAGCGGGGATCACCGATTATCCAGGACTATATGTCTTAGGTTCTCCGTGGATAAACAAGCGTAAAAGTGGCATCTTGTACGGGGTGTCAGAGGATGCATCTAATATCGTCGAGCACATTGTGAATTATCTTCAATCCGGCTAACAAATCACTGGAGCGGACCGGGGATGCTGTCGGGTTAAGTATTGATCATGCAGGATAGGCCCGGGTCGTAAGCATCCGGCTTTGGTTTCCCCGGCCGCTCAGTTCAAAACGTTAGCTGGCAATAAAGGTTCGACGATTTGAATACATTTTCTAAAGGAGCTCACGAACCCTCATTCCAACCTTAGCGGGGTAGCAATATGCCAAACTTATCCACCAAAACTCTGACCCTGTGGTCACCAATTCTGTTGTTGCTGGTTGGTTTTACTATCGCATTTCTTGCAGGAAATATATTTGGTGTGTGGGTCTGGGTGCCAATTATGATCGCTTATTGGTTTTTAATAGCGCTATTAATATGGGCAAACGGAGGCAAACCCTCAATTACCCGATGGCTTGCGCCTTCCCAAGGTACCTGGTATTGGAATATATTGGCTTTAATTCCAGTTCTACCCCTTCTGCCGACCTTTATTATCAACATCCATTTCTTCTCCGAATGGTGGATCCTGTTGCTTACGGTGATGTTCGCTCTCGTAAATCCGTGGTTTGAAGAAGCATATTGGCGTGGATTGTTATTGGATCGTACAAGCGAGTGGCCTAATTGGATAAGTCTGTTATTTTCGAGTGGTTTGTTTGCAATAAACCATCTAGTTCTTGCTGTTCATTCAATTGCCATCCGATTCGCGATAATTCCTTTTTTTGTTATGGGTTTGGTATGGGGCATCGTTTACCAAAAGACTAAATCGCTTCGCTGGGTTATTCTTGGGCATTTTATTGTCGATTTTATTGCCCTTACAATTCCAGTGTTATTGAATCTTTATACGCCATTCG
>JBFFMI010000147.1:0-7263 GCA_041554155.1 Anaerolineales bacterium | reverse complement strand
TCTCCAGACACGATCGCAAAAGGCAACTCGTCAACGCCAACCAATTGGACCGCCTCGGTCTCTGGCATATGGTTGAACTCGATCGCCAATCCCTCCTCTGCCGCGTAGCCTTGAGAAACCGCCACGTACATCGGAGCAAATTGCACATCCGGCCGAAAGCTCATCGTTAGACGAATCGGTTCAAGCGAAGTTTCGCTCAAATCTTCATCAGGCCCGACGCTGCATGCAGCCAGAAGAAGTGTTGATAGTAGGAGTGCAAATCTGATTCGTTTCACAGTTTAATCCCTTATGAATCCAGTTCTCTCCACGCTAAAAGCCAACGTTCAAGCATGGCGACAATGGTGTAAAGACCCATTGCCAGGATGACAAGTGTGATTACGGAGACATATACAAGCGTGATGTCATAGACACCGCGCCCGATATTAATGAGAAATCCCAACCCCTCATCCGCACCCACGATCTCCCCCACTACCGCCCCTATGACCGATAAGGTGGCCCCGATCTTCAGCCCACCAAGCAGCACCGGCATAGCAGCACGGATCTCTAATTTGGTAAAAACCTGCCAGGGGGTCGCACGCAAGGAGCGCATCAGGTCATGCAGATCCTGGGGAACCGAGCGGACACCGACGATCGTGTTGATGAGCACCGGGAAGAAGACGATCAATGCACTGATCATCACCTTGGACAAGCGTCCCGGTCCAAACCAGATGACCAACAGTGGGGCGATCGCAACCACCGGGATCGATTGAGAAGCCACAATATATGGAGCTAATAAACGCTCGATCGTCCTCGATTTTGCAAGCAGATAACCAAGCATGGTGGCACCGGCGAAACCCAGCAAGAGTCCCCAGACCACCTCCACAAACGTAGCTATGGTATGCCTGAGCAACGTACCATCTCGCATGGCTGCAAGAAATCGAGCACTAACAGCGCCAGGCCCCGGAAGGATAAATGCCGGTAATCCACTCCAGCGAAATGCGAGCTCCCACAGCAGAAGGATGCTCAAGATCGTGACCGGGAGCATCCAGAAAGGAAATGGACCTCGAATTGGACGAGAAGATGACTGGTTGGATGAAATCTGCTTAAAGGGATTCAAATAAAAGTGCCCCTTTGATCCTCGGGGCATGGTGCACAGACCCGGCTGCAGCGCGCAGGTGATTTAAAAGCCCCGAAGAGGATCTCTTCGGGGATACTTGACGCGCAGAGCCATTCTGCTCTGGACTCGCCTTCTTTCTTCCGGACTATACCGTCGGCCCCGGAGTTTCACCGGATCATGCACAACGTGCTCGCGGGCTCTACCGCCGATCGGGAATTGGGTCCTGAGACCCTCACCCTGCCCCGAAGGCTGATATTCGATTTTGTCCCCCACATTATAAGCGAACTGGCTAATCAGTGTGTCGTATCCCCCACGTCAAACGTCACATTAAAGAGTGGGGTTCATTGAGAGAACCTGACACCCGACTTTTCTTCAAACACGTACCGAGCACTATCGATTGAGATCTTGCAAATCCCCTGTGGTCATAAAGATAACGCGCTCTGCGATATTGGTGGCTCGGTCTCCAATGCGTTCGAGGTTATGGGCACACCAAAGCAGGTAGGTTGCCCGCTCAACGCCTTCTGGTTTGTTCGACATGATCTCCACAAGTTCATCAAAGATCGCCCGGTAGAGGGAATCCATTTCATCATCCATAGGAATGACCGCCGTGGCTGCCTCGGTATCCCTCTCAACGTAGGCATCCAGGCTCAGGCGCAGCATCTCTCGTGAGGTCTGGACCATGCGAGGAATGTCGATCAACGGCTTCAACAAAGGTTCATCGCCCATACGGATGACCGTCTTCGCTATTCCGGCGGCATGATCTGCCATCCGCTCCATGTCAACGACGATATTCATCGAGGCAACCACCCCGCGCAGATCACGGGCGGTTGGCTGTTGTGTCGCGATAATCGTCAGGCAAGCCTCTTCAATTTTAAAACGCAGCTGATTGATCTTATCGTCATCATCGATGAGCTGTTGTGCAAGTAATTGATCGCGTTGCTGGAGACTCTCCAGCGCATTTGCGATCGCTTGATCGATCATGGAACCGAGTTTAAGGATATCCTCAACGATGGCGGCGTACTCTCTATCAAAGGTTGCACGTAGACTGCCCGACATCACTGCACCTCTCTTTGGCCTTACCCTACCCGACCTGTGATATAAGCTTCGGTCTGGGGATCCTGCGGTCGAGTAAAGATGAGCGAAGTTTCATCAAACTCAACCAACTCGCCCAACCAGAATAAACCTGTCTTATCCGAGACCCTCGCCGCTTGCTGCATGTTATGCGTCACCACAACAATGGTGAACTCATTCTTGAGCTCACTCATAAGATCTTCGATTTCGAGTGTCGCAATAGGGTCCAGGGCGGAGGTGGGCTCATCCATCAGAATCACTTCTGGCTCCACGGCTAAGACTCTTGCGATACATAGACGCTGCTGCTCTCCCAGAGACAATGCTAGGGCATTTTGGTCCAGGCTATCTTTCACTTCATCCCAGAGCGCTGCTCGTATTAGGGAATTTTCGACCACACCCTCGAGATCGACTCGCCCCTGCACCATGCCAAGGATACGGGGGCCATAGGCGACATTATCGAAGACGGTTTGTGGAAATGGATTTGGTTTTTGGAATACCATGCCAACTCTCTGGCGCAGATCAAACGCATCCAGTCCTGATTGGTAAATGTCCTCGCCATCCAATAAAACCTGTCCTTCGAGGCGGGTGTTTGGAATCGTTTCGTTCATACGATTTAAACACCGTAGAAACGTAGATTTCCCACAGCCTGATGGACCAATCAGCGCGGTAATCTCGCGCTCGCGGATCTGAATTGATATGCCACTTAATGCTTTTGAGACACCGTAATAGAAGTCCAGGTCACGGATCTCAAATTTTGGTACGTTCCCATCTGAAGACATGGTTGCATTGTACCTCGACAATTTTGAACTTTTACCCTTGGAATTCATAAGCAGGATCGGCAAGTCGGCAGGTCGGTTTTTCCTTGGCAAGTGTGCAGAATCTGGTTGCAAGCGATATAATCAATTCTCCATGAAAACAAGGGGCTCGCACACTCTTTTTTCACTTTTCCTGCTCTGCTCGTTCGTGGTAAGCGCTTGTAGATCGTCGAGTACCTCTACCTCTGACCAGCTGACGGCTACCTCATCTATTGAAAACAAAGGCTCGGATACGATCGTCAACCTAGCACTTGCCTGGGCTGAAGAATATCAGTCACTCCACCCGGACGTTCGAATTTCAGTCACCGGTGGAGGCTCGGGCACCGGCATTGCTGCGCTGATCAATGGCACCGTTGATATCGCCAATGCTTCACGTAAGATCAAAGACGAGGAGATATCAGAAGCGCAAAAGAACGGGATTGACCCGATAGAGATTACGATCGCGCGTGATGCCATCGCGATCATCGTGAACCTTGAAAACCCGGTAGATGAGCTAACCCTGCAGCAGATCTCTGATATTTACAGTGGCAAAATCACGAATTGGCAATCAATCGGGGGTGAGGACAGGCCTATCGTGCGGCTCTCCCGTGAGACAAATTCAGGTACTCATGTGTATTTTCTCGAAAATGTCTTGCGGCTGGGAGAAAAAGAGAATACAACCTTCTTCTCTCCTGAAACGCTCTTGTTGCCCTCGTCCGAAGGCATAACTGCCGAGATTCGTCAGAACCCTAATGCCATTGGATATGACGGACTTGGCTATGTCACAGAAGACGTTAAAATGATCGCCGTTGCCGAAGCAGGCGGGGGTGGTTTTATCCTGCCATCCGCTGAGACGGTTAATTCGGGTAGATATCCCATCGCGCGCGACTTATATATGTACATTGCCGGCGAACCCGAAGGGGCAACCGCCATTTATTTGGACTGGATCCTTGGACCACGCGCCCAGGAGATCGTAACGGAATTAGGATTCGTACCGCTAACCCCATGAGGTAAGTTTGAGAAAAATACAACTCGGCGAAACCTTGATCACTGTTTTCATTAAAACTGCAGGCTATTCAGCGATCGTCTTTGTCAGCCTGATATTTATTTTCCTATTGCGTGAGGGTTCTCCGGCGGTAATCGAGGTTAGCCCGTCCAATCTCCTGCAACTGCGCTGGTACCCCATCGAGGATTTCTACGGTATCCTGCCGCTGCTCGGCGGTTCTCTAATCGTCACGATCGGCGCGACGTTATTCGCAGTCCCTTTAGGTTTGCTCACAGCCATCTACATCGCCGAGATCGCCCCACGATGGGCGCGAGAGTTGCTCAAACCGCTGGTTGAAATACTCGGTGGTCTCCCGTCGGTCATGTTGGGCTTTATAGGCATCCTTGTGATCACGCCCTTTATGCGCACGACCTTCAACCTTCCGACCGGCCTAACCGCGCTCACAGGCGCTCTGCTCTTAGGGGGTATGGCTATCCCGACGATAGTAAGTGTAGCGGAAGACGCATTGGACGCCGTGCCCAAAACGTATCGAGATGCCTCGCTGGCCATGGGGGCGACACACTGGCAAACGATCTGGCGGGTAACTTTGCCAGCGGCACGATCGGGTGTCCTCACGGCCATTATGTTGGGCATAGGCCGGGCGATCGGTGAGACGATGACCGTGATGATGGTCACCGGTAATGCCCCGGTTTTTCCAACCGGCCTAAGCGCGATCCTCAAACCAGCGAGAACCATGACGGCCACCATCGCTGCGGAGATGGGTGAGGTAGCCAACGGGAGTGTCCATTACCACGTGCTGTTTCTGATCGGGATCGTGCTTTTCCTGATCTCCTTAGGTGTAAATCTGACCGCAGCTAGCGTTGTCTTCCGTCAGAAAAAACGGGCTGAGAGGGTACTCTCTTGATGCTCTGGGTGATGATATGCAAATAGATCGTGCAGGCCGGCGAAAACGTATCCAGCAATTGGGCTTCTGGGGGATGAGCCTGGTCGCCATGCTAACGGTAGTCCCTATCGTGCTGGTTGTTGGCTATATCTACACACAGGGGTTACCAGGGGTATCTGTTGAATTCCTGTCAGCCATGCCGCGCGATGGCATGCGATCGGGAGGCATCTTCCCGGCGATCATCGGCACCTTCTGGTTGACGCTGGGAACAGCCGCCGTGGCGGTCCCGCTAGGAGTTGGTGCTGCCATTTACCTCGCCGAGTATGCTCCCGATAATCGTTGGACGCGGGTGATTCGGATTGCCATTATTAACCTTGCAGGTATTCCTTCTGTGGTTTACGGCCTCTTTGGCCTGGGTCTTTTTGTACTTTTCTTGCAATTTGGTACCAGCATCCTGGCGGGGTCCCTGACCCTGGCGATCATGACCATCCCTGTAATCATCAGCACCGCAGAAGAAGCGCTGAGAGCGGTACCTTCCAGTTTCCGTGTTGTCAGCGTATCCCTGGGAGGAACCAAGTGGCAGACCATCCGCAAGGTCGTCCTGCCAGAGGCTTTGCCCGGCATCCTCACAGGGGTGATCCTGGGCCTGGAACGTGCCGCCGGGGAAACTGCGCCCATCCTCTTCACGGTGGCCGCTTTTTTCCTTCCCCGCCTACCGACGTCAGTTTTCGACTCAACGATGGCTTTGCCCTATCATCTTTTTGTCATTTCCACGCAGGTACCAGGGATGCCGATTAGAATCCAGTACGGCACCGCCGTTGTTCTTTTGACGTTTGTTCTTGGCATGAACATCGTCGCCACGCTTATTCGGGCAAGGGCCAGGTCCCGACGACAATGGTAGATGCTATGAGACCTTCCTCAGCCTTCCCTTCAAAACAACAGGGCCGGCCAACACAAATCCCATTGAGCTTCCATCCATCCTTCGATCCTGAAAAGATCAAGATTGAGATCGTTAATCTTGGGATCTTATACTCCGATGGTACGGAGTCTTTAAGGGGAATAACGCTTTCAATCCCGAGCAACCAGATTACCGTACTCTTTGGTCCTGCCGGGGGCGGCAAGTCCACTTTCTTACGGACCCTGAATCGGCTGAACGACCTCGCAGATGTGGTCGCGCTTGAAGGGCATGCTCGCATCGATGGTCAGGATATCCTTGACCCTAAAACGGATGTGATCGCCTTGCGGAGACGTGTGGGCATGGTGTTTGCACGCCCCGTCGTCCTTCCCATGAGCATCCGCCAGAACCTGACGTATGGGCTTGAACTGCGCGGGGATGCGTCCATATCGAGGTCGGATGAATTGCTGGAAACCAGTCTTCGTGCAGCAGCACTATGGGAAGAAGTCCATGATCGATTAGATGAACCGGCCGTCTCCTTATCGGGTGGTCAGCAGCAAAGACTCTGCCTTGCACGGGTACTTGTGCTTGAGCCGGACATCATCCTGCTGGATGAGCCGACTTCCGGTCTAGATCCCATCTCTACCGGGAAGGTCGAAGCCTCGCTGCAGGCATTGAAAAAAAACTACACGATCGTGATCGTCCCCCATTCCGTGCAGCAAGCAGCTCGCATTGCTGACTACGCCGCCTTTTTCCTCGATGGCCAGATGATTGAGTATTCCCCGGGTGCGGAGATGTTCACCAACCCCAGACACCCAAAAACACAGGATTACGTCGAAGGCCGATTCGGGTAAGCGCATACCAATGCAACACGATCAGCTTGACCGGGAGCAGGTTCGAGCCTACACTCAATCTAACAGGCGCCCCCGCCGATCTGGCCTGCTGGTCCGGATCGTCGGGGTTTTGTTCTTCTATCTGCTATGCAGCATCGTGTTGATGAGTTGTGCGCTCGACACCGCTAACCCCCTACCAGCAACCCTCGGCCCAACGATCCACCGGACACCCATGCCAGAAGCATCTCAATCAACACCGTTGCCGACACCTCTCCAACGTAGTTTCGCTACCCATACACCCATTAAGTGTCTATCCAGCGATGGCACGGTCGAAATGCACGAAATCCAGCATCCGGGGTTTGTCTCTCCGGTTCAACTGCGAGTCTACCTGCCGCCCTGCTACGATCAGGATAGTTTGGCAACCTACCCCACATTGATCCTGCTGCACGGCTTACTGGCCACCGACAGCCAGTGGGATGAGCTGGGGGTTGTTGAGCTTGCCGATCAATTGATTCAGGATGGAGATGCACCGCCTTTTATCATACTGATGCCCTGGATCCGCAACAGCCAAGATCCATTGATCGCGGTTACGGAAGCAGTTATCCCTTATGCCCGGGAGCGCTGGCGGCTAGCGGAAGGACGTCAATTTTGGGCGATTGGCGGCATCTCGCGTGGCGCAGGGCAG
>JBFFMI010000146.1:0-7350 GCA_041554155.1 Anaerolineales bacterium | reverse complement strand
AGAGATAAAGAGCGAAGTACGAAAGCATTACGGCAGTATGGCATCTCAGCAGCCGGACGTTCAGGGCACAAGTTGTTGTTCGCCCAAGACCGACAGCACTTCCTTGATTTATGAAGTGCCTGAGGTAAGAGAGCTCCCTTCAGAGGTGAGAAGCCTCTCGGCCGGTTGTGGTGATCCGATCACACTCGCCGAGCTGCAGCCTGGTGAGACGGTGCTGGACCTCGGCAGTGGCGGGGGCATAGATTGTTTCCTGGCGGCGCAGAAAGTCGGCAACTCGGGTCGCGTGATCGGCGTCGATATGACTGCGGAGATGTTGTCCCGGGCACGGGCGAACAAACAAAAGGTAGGGGCTGAGAACGTCGAATTCAGGTTGGGAGAGATTGAACATCTGCCGGTGGAAGACAACAGCGTTGACGTCATCATCTCCAACTGTGTTATCAACCTCAGTCCGGATAAACCGCAGGTTTTTCGCGAGGCCTATCGCGTCCTGCGATCCGGCGGCAAGCTGGCCGTAAGCGATATCTTGGCTGATGGCCCGTTACCAGAACAGCTGGAGGGAGACGTGGCTTCGTGGGCTTGCTGCATCGGCGGCGCCATCGATCAACGTGAGTACATCCAGGAGCTTGAAGCCGCCGGGTTTGTCGATATCCGGATTGAAGCGCAAAACCTCAATGAAGACTTGATCGTCGAATTCATGGGGGAGGAACGCGTCGAGCGCTCAGAAGGCGGAGAGCAAAAACCGATGATCCATGTGAATGGCGAGTGGATCCCGCTGAAACTGGGTGATCGCAAGCCTCCGTTTAGCGCCCGGATCACAGCACGTAAACCTTAGCAAAAACCAAACAGTTTCATACGATACCGCTGAAGGGTGGATGTCAATCTCCGTCCGCCTTCCAGCGGGATTTGGTATAAACCAGAAAAGGCATAGAAATGCACAGTGGCTGCTTTGCGTTCCTCTGTTTAAGGACTATAATTTAGGTTGCAAGCCGCTGATGTCTGGGGATCTTGAGCGTAGCAACACCACGCCTGACGTACTTCAGATTCACAGCGGCAGCTTCCTTCATAGGTGCTTTCCTCTCAGACCCCCTACTGTAAAGTGATTGTAAGGCTGAACCCGGCATTTCCTGGGCTATGCTTGGGCCAGGACGGTAGGCGTCAGCTTCCGGGTCTGCGACCGACCCGGATAAAAGGAAGAGCAGGTCTCTCATGCATGCAGAACTCGATCAACGCAAAACTGAACTTCAATCCAGCGAAACACCCATATATCTACCTCCAGGTGATAGCCTAGAAGCATGGCGTAAACTCCCTTATAAGCGCGGATCCTGGATGAAGGTTCTGACCTATTGGGTCAACGAAATGCGCTGGCGAAAAGCCTACTGGGGCAAGGACCGCAATTGAGTTTGCTGAACGGCAAACAAGTACAATTTTGCGTGTAACCTGTTGAGCTTGTTGGTCATCATCCCTTCAAGAGCGTAGGGCTCATTGAGCCCTATTTTTTATTCCCCGCAACCTGTAAGAAAACCATGGGCAGCAATATCCACAACTGTGTCTGCTACAGTCTATCTCTTGTATGCGACGTAGATATCTGCTTCCAGCATAACGCCGTCGCGAACGTAGTGGTGCACAAAATAGAGATTCCCTGCGGCATACAGCGTAGGTTCACCAGCGAACTGCGACAGGATTAACTCGGCTTCTGATCAGCGCTCACCATCCCAGCGCGACCTGAAAATTCCTGGTGAGCCCTGATAGGTGCGGGTGAAGAATATCTCACCACTATCGGGTGTGAGATAAGGCCAGCCGTCATGCTCAGGGGTGTTCAATGGAGATAGGTTATGCGGTGCGCTCCAGGCCTCCCCAACAAGATGTGAAACATACAGATCGATTCCGCCCTGGCCTCCAGGCATGTCACTGTGAAAGTACACCGTCTTCCAATCCGAGGAGAAGTGGAATTCACCCAAACCCGACGGTCAGATTAAGTTCTTCCCCGGCAGTGCGCCAGTTGGTCGCCTGGGAGCCCCCGAAATCGGCCAGCCAGATTTCGATCTCCCGCATTGCACCCGCCCGAATGGTGCAGAACCAGAGCTGACCATCCTGGAAGAATTCGCAGCCGTCCAGAGAGAGCTCAGCGGGATCGCTAAGGATGACGCGTGCAGGCTCCGACCAGCCGCCAAATACGCGCTTGGCAACGTAGATCCCCGTAACGCCGTCGACGAGTTGTCGTTCAGCCGGAATGCGCACATACGGCGTGATAAAAAAAGAAGAAGAGTTGCCCGTCTCTCGAGAAGAAGGGTGAATCTTCAGCGCCAGCGCTGTTGATAGGGCCAGGCATGGGTATGGGTGACTCCCACGCTTCATTGTGGAGAATTGGGGGATGGGCATCATCGCAGGGCCCATGTTTTGCCGCATCGCCTGGGATGACTGCGGCGCGTGATAATGCGGGAGTAGTAGAAGGGAGGATTGACGACCCTACTGGCTCACACGCACTTTGAAGAAGAAGCACGAGCAGCGAGAAGAATATGTTGCGAGCAATTACCATGAGATCTCATTTCAGCAGATTGGGGAAGCTCACCCTCTTATAACACTCCAGATCAATAGCGGAAATTGTCGCGCTTGTCGCCTTGCTGTACGGGGGTTGGAGAACAGAAAATGCCACCACGCTGGAGTGGGGAGGCTCGATGATTCTTTAACGAAGAGTACTTACCCCGACAAAATTTGTGCCAGGAGGTACTGTAGCAACCAGATGATTATCGGCAGGATGACCGCTGCGAGCATCTGTCTCAATGTCTCAATCCTCCATGGCCAGGTCGAAATACGTTCGATCTGGGAGCGAGCCCTCTCCAGGCTGGTAAGGCGCTGATCCGCCAGCTTTAATCCCTCAGGCTGCGGCTTCTTGATCTCAATCATTAAAGTCTCGATGGTCGTTTCTACTTCTCGAGCATTCTCATCGAGCAGTCGATCTTTTTCTCTTGCAAGCATATTATGGACGCCGAATAAGGGTGAGATGAAGGCAATTAGTCCCAGAATTGCGAAGATGATACTGACGACCAAGGATACAATCCCCGGATCGAAAATGATCCAGAGCGGGGTAACGATGACAATGGCGATACCCGTCTGCGCAGAAAATGTTGAAAAGGCAAAGAGCTCTCTTTGATGAAAGGGATGAACTTCGGTGAGATGGGTGAAAATATAATTCACGACGCTCAGTTGATGGTAGGTATGGTAGACAAATAGGCCGTTTGAAAACCACAGGAACAGCATGGTTAGTGCGATTACGACGCCAAAGTAGCCGGAGCTGGGAGCCACCGTCGAATCAAGGTTGCCTGAAATCGACAAAATAATCAGTAAGATGCCTACAAGCCCGAACAAAGCGGTCGCTATTCGTGTCGTCCTTGCCGGCAGGGTTGAAATCAAGCGCTCTAATCTGGGGTACGCTTCAGCTTCCACAGTGAGCGCGGATTTGAACTCAGTGAGCGCCTTGAGTGCAAGTTTATCCAGAAATTGAATAATAAAGAAGATATAGGCAATCTGTGAGATCGCCACAAAGGAGATCGGTTCCCAATCTCGTATCGAACCTGAACCATCGAGCCGCTGCGCAAGCAAAGCAACCAGTATCCATAGCACAGGTATCAGTGCATAGACCAACCCATTCGGCAGCCGAGATCCATCGACCCAGGCGCTCAATCGGTTGTACCAGCTGAGGGCGTAAGCCTGATCGAGCCGTTCTAAACCTTTGCTAGTAATATTCTTCATGCTGTCACCTTTATCCCTCGTCGGTACTGACATCCTGGCGATATGCTATCACCAGGGCGATTAACCCCAGGGCTGTGAAAAGCGCAGCGGCCGGAAAGATATTGAACAGGCTGGTTTGTGTGATACGTGTACCGACAGCTGCGCCGATCATGAAACCGATGTTCACCGGCATATAGGCAAAGGACATCACCCGACCCCGCACGCGTGCATCAGCCGAGGCGGATAGTACTGTGAAGGAAAGGGCGAAGACGGCTGATACAACTCCGTTCAATACCGACCAGACAATCGCAAAGGGCAGCAGGCTCGAGGTAAGCAATGGCATCGGCCACAGGATCAACGCGACCATGCTGCCGGTCAGGAGAACACGCCAGGCACCCATGCGATCGGCGAGGGCACCCAATATGGGGCCCAGGATCATCGTGGTAAATCCACTTGCACCGATGACCAAACCGATGATTGTGCCTGGATCTTCGCCACTGTAAAGCTGCCCAACAACGAGTGGGATATAGGTAAAGGCCAGCATCCAACCAGCAAAGAGCATAAATAGTGCCGGAAAGAGCGCCAATAAGCGGCGTGAGCGGCCGATGATACGCAGCGATTCGATTGCCATTGGCAGGATTTGCCCGCCTTCCTGGGCACGGTACGTATCCCGGTAGCCCCGGATCAATAAAGTGACAACCATGCTCACAGCCACCAGATTAATGAACAGTAGTGTTCGAAATCCATAGGCATCCACGATCCATCCCCCGGTGAGCGGCCCGAGGAAGGCACCCACAGGTGCTGCGCTGTTCATAATCGAAAAACCGAGGCCATGCCGGTTCTCAGGCAAGCGTTCGGAGAGCGTGGTCATCATCAAGCCACTGTTCCCCAGTGCAAATCCGGTCAGGCTGCGGGCGAGCACAAACACCCAAACCGAGCGGGCGATATAAGCAAGGCTGGCAGCGATCAGGATGACGACGAAGGAGCGCACGATGATCGGTTTGCGCGAATAGCGATCGGCCAACGCACCCCAGAAAGGCAGGAAGGGGATGCCAATACCATTGGAAATTGCAGTGATCGCTCCTACCAGGACCAGGATCTGTGTTTCATCACTAATCCCGAGCTCCGGAAGATAGAGCGGGGTAAAGGCCAGCATCTGGCTGTAGAATATGGTCTCGGCCAGGCTGGCCAGGGTGAAAATTCCAAGCAGCCACTGCCAGCTCGAACGGAATCCAGGTGGTTGCATAATTGGGGACAATTTTACCCCGAGCTGCCCTTAACAACAGAAGTGGATATATAATGCTGCAATATGTTTTGAACGGGTTCTCTAAAATTGAGGAGTGTTCCTTATGAGATTCGGATCGACAGAACTGATCATCATTCTGGTTATCGTCGTTTTACTCTTTGGCGTAGGTCGCATCACCAGGGTCGGGCGCGAATTGGGGGGTGGTATTCGTGCCTTTCGTGAAGGACTCCAGGAAGACGAAGAAACCGAAAATCCTGAAGAGGAAGCCTGATTATTTTTTCCCAAGTCCCCACCCTAGAACGCATAAACCAGCCATTAGGCTGGTTTTCTCTGTCCATCGGAAACTCATAATTTCTTTACTCTCTTCATTCCATTCGTCGGTTACACTGCTGGGAATCAAAGAATCCGTATGAGGAAAAACACCATGAAATCACGAAAATGGATCGGTACCGTTGTTGTCACGCTTGTGGTCGTCGCCCTTTTAGCGACTGGGGGTTATGCCCTTTATCGCTATGGATACACCCGCGGAACCATAGCCGCCCGCGCAGGTGAGGGGTTTATCCCCCCTCATGCAGGACCTTTCCTTGGAGGTTATATGAGCGAGGGCTTTCTGGATGAGCACTTAGAGGGGATGCCGTTCGCCGGTGAGCAGATGCGAGAAATGCCACAAATGTTCCGGGAACACTCTAGGCTCTACGGGGAATATGAAGTGCCGCATATGTATGGAAGAGGTAACGCACCAAGGGGTGGATATTCCCTGCTCACTGGGGCCTACTTCTCCCCTTTCACAGCACTTCTCAAGTTGTTGTTTCTGGGATTTATCGCCTGGCTTCTGTACAAGGTTGTGAGCCTCTTCAGCGCTGGAAAGAGCTGGCAGTTGAGCTTCAATGCACGCAATGCTGAAGATCTGCAGGATGAGCATAATACAAAGGGGAAAGGGAGGGACTAGCGCGCCCCCTTCAACTGTTTCTATCTACGCATGTGGTGCGAGAAAGGCCAGAGCCTGGCCTTTCTCGTCATGCATGATGAGCTCAATGTGGTGTTTGGGCCTGAAGTCCTTCACTGCAATCAGGCGCAGCACACCATCCAGCTCATCTTTAAGCTCGATCCATTCCCCCGCCCTGTTCGGTGTATCGTCGAAGAACCCTTGTTGGATGCGATTGCCTTCATCATCCAGGTCGACCGCGATGGGATAGATCTGGGCCTCCATTAAGTCGTGAAAAAAGTGGGTTCCAAGCGAGGGTTCAGGTGAGGGTCCGATCGCTGCACCAGACAGTTCGACCAGGGCCCGCGCGTTGCAGATGTCGGAGTATCCCACGTAAACCCCCAGGTCGAAATTCGCTGTACCCCATCGCCCTGGCCCCACACAAATGTAGGCCTGACCTTCCAGCGCAGCGTTCAAGCGACCAATGGCGCGTGTGAGTGCGCTGCGACTGCTGGCATCTGGCAGGGCAAAGTAGTTTTGCGGATCGATATACAACACATAATCAATCCTGGGTATATGACCATTGGGGACAACAAAGTGCGAATCGAGGATCACATCCTGCTCGGGTAAGTCCTCCGGCATGCTTGCCCTCGCAGCGGTTTGAAGCCGGGGTAGAGGTCGACATTGCAGGATCGAGATGATTGGATCTCTCCCAGCCTCGTCTTCGACTGGGATTTGAAGGGTAAATTCAATATCCACGGGTGATTGCCACTGATTTTCGAGGATATCGAGGATTTGTCGCAGATGACCCGGAAAGGATGAACGACTGAGCAGCTGATCAAATGTGATTGCCGCGTCAGGAATCTCCGCCGGTGATATCCGTGTCTGGGGCACTTTCAGGTAACCGTCCTGATGTAGCTGGATCAGGTTACGGAGAGATGGGTAAGCGGGAGAGAGCACCTCGGCAACAGGAAGGGTTTTAAATTCATTTGCCTTCAGGTCGATAAGATCCACGTATTTCTGTGAATAATGTATGACCGCTTGCGGCTCATCATCTGGTTGTAATGTCGGATGGCTCAGCGCCACCAGGCGAGGGTAATCATCACCAACGCGTTGAACGGCACGCGTCCCCAATCCCCACACCAGGCGGACGAAACCATCCCCTGATCGAATCAGTGGTGCCCAGCGATAAAGGTTCTGGCTGTAGGCCACACCAGCGGCAAACGGTAGGTAGTAATCACCAAATCTCTCACCCTGTACGACCTGGATCAGGACCGCCATACGTTCATCGTAGTCCTGCAGGCCTCGACGGCGAGGTGCTGCGACTCGGCGTGTCGGGCCTCCTCCGGAACAGCGACCTCGTGATGTGGGAGAACGGCAGCGACTCCCTGTTCCAGCAGATCACCGGAGAAGGCATCGTCGGCGAGTTCGCGGGAACCCGCCTCGAGGT
>JBFFMI010000145.1:0-7385 GCA_041554155.1 Anaerolineales bacterium | reverse complement strand
GTCAAATGGTTCAATGGTAGCAAAGGCTACGGTTTCATTGAGCGCGAAGATGGCGACGATGTGTTCGTACACTACTCAGCTATCTTGGGCGAAGGATTCCGCAACCTGGACGAAGGCCAGCGGGTAGAGTTCACAATTGAACAAGGCCCCAAGGGTCTGCAGGCTGCCAGCGTCACTATTGTCTAAACCTGAAATCGTAAACCAAAAACCCCCTGCAGATGCAGGGGGTTTTTCTTATTAACCCAAGCGCTCTACAATAGGCTCGATACGTCTGTTCTATTGGGACGTGTTCTGAGGCAACTGGAGGAGCGAATGATCGACGAGTTTGAGCAGAAACTCGAGAAGTACGCCGAGCTAGTGGTCCATGTGGGCAACAACATCCAGCCCGGCCAACGTTTGCTCATCATGGGGCGCTGGCTTAACCGGGGTGTGCCACTGGAATTGACACCCCTGGTGCAGAAAGTGGTAAAAGTAGCCTACAAGGCCGGCGCGCCCTATGTCGACGTCATCTGGGCTGATCAGAGCATCGATTTATTACGGCATCAATACGCACCGCGTGATTCCTTTGAGGAGTATCCCAAATGGTTTCTCTCAGCGTTGCTCGAGTACCTGGAGCGCGGCGATGCACTGATGGTGATCTTCGCCGAGAACCCTGAATTGTATAAGGATCAAGATCAGGACTTGGTGGCTCTTGCGACCAAAACGGCTATCGCAAATTTTGAGCCCGGGTTGAAATACGTCACCGGAAACATCGTGAATTGGGCTGGGTTGAGTGCGCCCATCAAAGATTGGGCGGACCTGGTGCTCCCGGATCTTCCTCAGGAAGAGCGGCTTGACCGCATGTGGGAGGCAATCTTCAAGATTTGCCGCATCGATCACGATGATCCCATTTCCGCCTGGAAGGATCATTTAGCGAACCTGAGAGAGCGCTGCAACTACTTGAACGCAAGGCGTTATAGTGCATTGAGCTATAAGGGCCCCGGTACGGATATCACGATTGGCCTTGCAACCCATCACCGCTGGCAGAGCGGCGGGATGACCAACACAGCAGGGGTTATGTATACAGCAAACATCCCTACCGAGGAGGTGTTCTGTCTCCCGGACAAAGGAAGGGCGGAGGGTGTTGTGCGGGCATCGATGCCATTAAGTTACGGGGGCAATCTGATTGAGGACTTTCAACTGACCTTTAAGCAAGGCAGGGTGGTGGACGTCGATGTGAAGAAGGGGGCAACAACCCTGAACGGCATCCTCGATATGGATGACGGTGCGCGGCACCTCGGAGAGGTCGCTCTGGTTCCCCATAGCTCGCCCATCTCTCAATTAGGCTGGTTGTTTTACAACACACTCTTTGACGAAAATGCCGCTTCTCATATTGCGCTGGGGAGGGGCATCCGTGCTTGTCTGGAAGGGGGTCCGGAGATGTCGGCTGAAGACTTTGATGCTGCTGGCGGCAATTACAGCAAGGTGCATGTTGATTTTATGATCGGATCTGATGAACTCGATATAGACGGTATTTCGCAGGATGGTTCTTCGGAGCCCGTGATGCGCTCAGGGGAGTGGGCATTCTAATCGTGGATGGATGGTCCCGGCGCCTTCATCCTGCTACCTTCTACAGCAAGCGCTTCTCTATGGCGTCCCAATCTGCATGCTGCCTCCCGGGGAATCGAATCGGTTGCATAGTGCGGAATAAACCTTTTCATGCCTGGATTCCTGCCGCTGCAGATTGTTAAAAGAAAACTCGAGTACGAACCTGCGTGGCAGGTAGAGATTTGTATGCAGGTCCGCAACATCGTTGCACAGGTTGCGCCCGAGGCTGCCGAACGCCTGGTAAAGAACCGCCTTACGTATCTTGATCCTACCCGTGGAGGGCCGATCAAGGCTGGCATCTGTGGCATCAGCTTGCACGATGATCATGTGCGCGTCCATTTTGCTCATGGTGCATTTCTAAAAGATCCGCAGCGGTTATTGGAGGGGGATCAAATCGCGATGCGGTTCTTGCGCATTCCCGCCTATGACCTGGCACCGTGGGATTCGATACGAGCACTGATCCAACAGTCCACTGCCTTCCGACCAACCGGGGAGCATCCTGGGTAGATCGTATATAAATAAAAGGAATCTGACACCTGCGTATTTGTCAGCTGGAGAGAAATATTATGTCGATAGGCATCTGGGTCGATGTGATCGGGTGGTTGGGGGCGCTGAGTGTCCTGGTGGCATATTTCATGGTCTCGCTCGGCAAATGGGATGGAAAATCAAGCTCGTACCAGGGGTTCAACCTGTTTGGAGGAGCCTGTTTAATCCTCAACACGATCTTTTACCGGGCCTACCCGTCGTCACTCGTTAACCTGGTGTGGGTGGGTATCGCCATCTATACGTTGGTTAGCATGAGAAAGCGTGATCAGGCACCGGGGAAATGAGCAGATGACTTCACCCGCTACATTGATCGAGACCGGAAGAGAAGAGCCAATCGCTTGACTACGCGGGTAGCCATGTACTCAAGATGAAAACTCGCTATGCTCAATAAGGCCATCTTACTCCGGTCGATAGAGGAGCACCAGTGGTGGATGGAAAAAACCGTATCGAATTTCGCGACGCCCTGATCGGTGGCGCAGTTGCCATAGCCGTAGGTACATTCATCATCGCTATTTCGATCTGGGGCGATGACTCAGGTTTTCATGCGCCACGTTGGGTCGTAGGCGCAGCAGGCTCGACCTTCCTGCTGTCCGGATTGGCCATCATCGGTCAGGAGCATCCTCTGCTTTCTGGTTTTATTCGGGCGCTGCTTCTGACAACCTTTGGTGCGGTCTTCACCTGGGTCTCGTTTGGTCCGGGGGATCGTGAATTCACAAGCACGGTAAGCATTCCCTTCCTATCCGTCTCACGCAGTGCCTCCGACATCAGCGGTCGGATCTGTTTTGCACCTGGCGCGCTTCTCCTTGACGGTTGGGCGCTTTATTCATGGTTCGTGTGGGGACGTGAATGGTTCCTCAGAGACCTGCGTGACTAGCAAGCTGTACGGCCTTCAACCTGCGCTTACCTCGCAGTAGCGAAGCTGTTTCTAACGATTTATCTTCAAGCAAATCCCCGCAGCCCAATCCTTGATAGTATGGATCGATGCAACCTGTGAAATATGTCACATTCTTTCATGCTGCTGGATCCAATGGTCCCGGTGCTTGGGGGGAAGCTGGATGAAGCGTGTTGTGCGTGCACTGAACAACTCTGCCACCTTTGCCTTCATCGGTGTGCTTTGCATGATTATCTCCGGGTGTGCTTCGAGGCCCAGTTGTGAAAGCGTGGAGGCGACGGTTAAAGCCGCAACACAAGCAGATGAATCATACGAAGCGATAGATCGAGCATTGGTGGAGCAACGCTGGCAGGCCGGAGTGCACGCGGATAGCTTTGTCGTTAGTGCTACAGGGGTAAACAGCTCCTGCGCGCGCTGTCATGCCCCGCTCGCATGGCAGCCACTACAGGACGAATTACCCATGCGATGGGCTAGCCTGAATCTCAGTGGATTGCGCACGGAGCAAAAGATCGCTGAAGCGCAATGGCCGCAGATTGGTTGCAAGGTCTGTCACCCGGGAGAGCATGAGCAGGGTAACAGGGAGATCGCCCTGCTAGATGTCGCTCCATTGGATCTTTATATCGAGGTGCGCTCCAGCAGCCACCTGTGCCGGCAGTGCCATCTATCCGTTGTAGAGGGGGAGCATGTGCCGCTCGTGATCGGTGGAGTCCATGAAGAACTTGAATGCTCGGATTGCCATGATGTGCACGATGGCGCAGCCACATGCGGCGAATCAAGCTGTCATCAAACCTTTGCACAAGAATGCATCCCGATTGAAACGCATGATAAACCCCACGCTTCTATTACCTGTTGGGGATGCCACGATGGCCTTCAGTTACCGATCGGGTGGAATGAGGACAAAGAGATGTGGGATACCTTCTTCGGGGGTGATCCCCGCAATGAACCTTCAGCACGCCCAATCGCATCCCATAGCCTGACTCTCAAGGTTGATTGTGATCGCTGCCACGCCCCGGGTGACCACCCCTGGGATCCTACGTAGATTGCCTCATTGCATATCCTCTGAGCGAGCACATTCGACAAAGTTCTAAGTTGAACTTGGACCCTATGCTCGAAAGTTGCTCCACATATAGTTGCTAATTTTGACCGTTGATTACAGAATTAACCAGACGATTAAAGGGGTTGACCATGGACTGCTGTAGCACAGATATCATTGAGTCGCGCTTCAATCAAGCATATGTGCAGAAGAAACTGGAACGCTATCAGCGCAAAGGCCCGAAAAAGACCACCACCATCCTGACTTCGGCCATCGTTGCGCATATGCGCACAGGGATGACCTTGCTGGATATCGGTGGAGGGATAGGTGATATCCAGCACATCTTGATCCCGAAGGGGATCTCAAAAGCGATCAATTGTGAGGCCTCCAGTGCTTTCCTGGAGGCATGCAATCGGGAGGCAAAAAACAATGGTTATTCCGATCGGATCGAGCACATCCAGGGCGATTTTGTAGAGGTTTCGGATCAGGTGCCAGCAGCAGATATCGTCACGCTAGACCGTGTGATCTGCTGCTATCCAGATATGCCTGAACTGGTGCGGGCGTCGCTATCCAAAGCCGAGTCGCTCTACGCCATCGTGATCCCTCGTGATACGTGGTTCATCAAGTGGATGACCGAGTTCTACTACAACTTGCGCTTCCTGCTTCAGAGAAATCCCTTCCGCGTATTCGTCCACTCTGTCCAGGATCTTGAAAGCCTGACCACTTCGGCTGGTTTCAAGCCTGTTTTCGAAGAGCGAAAAGGTTGGTGGTTGATTCAACTCTTTGCGCGCCAGGTTTGATCCTGATTTTCGACCTAGCGCGCTAGCGGCTTTTATGAAAAATCGATTGTGCGACCTGGCACTCCGGTGGCCCCATATCATCACCGGAGTGTATGTATAATGGCATCTGATTTCCGATACATCGCACCCCGGCTTCAAAGGAGTACATGAATGGATTTCGCTGCATGGATCGACCAGAATCCTCTGCTTGCAATCGGGGTAATCGCTGCGATCAGCGTGCTCCTGTTTCTGATCGTACGTGTATTGTTGGGACAAGGATTAAGCGCGCTTGCACGACGGACCGAGACCCAGCTCGATGATGTCCTCGTAGGAAAATTGAAGCCATTCCGGGTCGCCTGGCTCGCTCCGCTCATCATCATTTATCTGCTCGCCGATTTCATCCCCGTCTCGCAGATCTGGGTTGAGAAGGGCGCGTTATTCCTGATCCTGTGGGTCACGGTCCTCACGTTAAATGGTCTCCTTGACGCCTTGAATGTCGTTTATGAGAGCAGTAGCAGCTACAAGGGTGTCAGTATTCAAGGCTACCTGGACATCGTTAAGCTGCTTATCCTGCTCGCGGCGATCATTCTGAGTGTATCTTTGTTCAGTGGGCAATCGCCCCTGGCGCTCCTCACCGGGTTGGGCGCGTTAACCGCCATCCTGCTGCTGGTTTTTCGAGACACGATCCTCTCATTTGTCGCAAGCCTTCAGATCAGCACGAATGACCTTGTTAAGGAAGGTGATTGGATCGAGGTTCCCAGCTACGAGGCCGATGGCGATGTCATCAATATGACCTTGCACACCATCAAGGTTCAGAACTGGGACAAGACGATCAGTGTCATTCCAACCCACAAAATCATGGAGGTCGCCTATAAAAACTGGAGGGGGATGCAGGAAAGTGGTGGTAGACGGATCAAGCGGGCAATCCATATCGATCTAGGGAGCATTCGCTTTTGTGACGAAGAAATGCTGCTGCGTTTCCGCAAAGTCGATATCCTGCGCGATTATCTTGATCAGAGACTGGATGAGATCGAGCAGGAACGGATACAAATGGGTATAGAAATCGACAGCCCATTGGATAGCCGTCAATTGACCAACCTGGGCACCTATCGTGCCTATATCGAAGCATACTTGCGGAATCAACCCAAGATACATCAGGAGGGTATGACCTTCCTCGTCCGCCAGCTCGCTCCCGGGCCAACGGGCGTCCCCCTGGAAATCTACGTCTTCACCCGCACAACCGAGTGGATTGCATACGAACGGATTCAGGCTGATATTTTTGACCACCTGCTGGCGGCGGCCTCTGTATTTGATCTACGCGTTTTCCAGGAACCCACTGGAAGGGATTTTTCAGTGGGGTTGTCGCGCTGACACCAGTGTGCCCATTGGGCGAGGGGTCCAAGACCGTACCTGACATAGGATTTAAGACCACCAGTTGAGGTCAGGGTCGAATGTCTAGGAACAGGATTTCGATCTCAGGGTACTTCTCCAACCCGGCGGCAAGCAAATCCGGGTTTCCCCCTGTGAGCATCTGCTTGAAGTAACCCAATAGGTAGTCATTCGCTATCTCCGCCATCCTGGCACCATTGATGGGTCCTTTCAAGCCGAGAGCGTGTGCAAGAGCAGAGAGCAATGGCAGATCGGAGAAATCATAATGCCCACTGCCAAGAACGCTCACCACCAGCGGCGGGGACGCGCTGCTCTCTGCGATTTCTCTAAAACGGTCAAGATTCTCAGCTGAACTCCAGGTTTCGCTAAACATGTGGAGAGCGAAATGTCCAAGCCCTTTCTTTAGGGATAGTTCTGAGACCGGCTTAACAAATGGATCGAGTGTGAGTGTGGCTGCGCAGCGGCGATCGCGCTGGCAGAATTCAATGACTGCACCGCCTCCAGTCGAGTGCCCAAAGGCCCCGATCCGCTCCAGGTCAAGAGATTCAATCCAGCGCTGATCGATATCGCCCGGAGCGCGCGCAGTTAACCTGTCGAGCACAAAACTCAAATCACCTGCCCATTGATCGCCCAGAAGGCGTGTAGCGGCCAGGTCTTCCGCTGGACTCAAGCCGTCCGGCAAAGTATCGGGATTATGCAGGGCGATGCGGCCATCCGGGAATACGGTTACAACCGAGGCGTAGGTATGTTCTATGGCTATGACGACGAAGCCGTAGCTCGCAAGGTGCTGCATCTGGTTTGTGTTTTGAGCCCGAAAACCACCGAATCCATGGGAGAAAAGCAAGACCGGGAAACTCGAGGTGTGCGTGGCGATCGGCGCATCCTTGCAGGATAGGGTTTCGACGTGAACCAGATGATCAAGGAAAAAGGAGGGTAGATCAAGCCACCCAGCTACCGCTGGTGCTACGATTTCGGATGCGGTCATCCACGGGCTTGTCTCACAGGACTCTGATGGATCAATCGGATACCAGGCCTGCACCACGATTTCACGTGGTTGCATTTCCTCGGGTGCATAAGGGTCCATGCGATGCTCGTCAACCCAGTGCCAGGTGCGTGTACCTATCCCATAAACCCCGGTTGGGGTTGAGAGGCGTGGAAT
>JBFFMI010000144.1:0-7396 GCA_041554155.1 Anaerolineales bacterium | reverse complement strand
AGGATTGGTGCAATAACGACAGGAATAGACCCGCCACAGCCAGATAGGGGGCATAGTGATGGATGCTCTCAAGCCGTTTTGCGAGCTTGGGCAAACGCGAGCGCATGAATTCTAAGCTACCGATGATCGGTGCGGTCTCCAGCACCAGCACCAGCAGATAGAAGGTCAAGCACATGCTGACTTCCCACAGGACGGAGTGGGTGTTCCAGAAGACCAGGTAGTGCCAGAAACGGTCCGGACGGCCGATGTCCAACAGTAACGTCATCATCGCCATACTGTAGCCGATCAGGCCAACGTATGTGGCTGTGCGCGCTACCGGCTGGTATTGCTTCAACCCCAGCAGGTAGACCGCAGCGCAGAGTGAGAACGCGCCAGCGCTCAAGGCGATCGAGGAGAGATCGATCGTGATCCATAAACCCCAGGGGACCAGATCCGTCAGGTTGGTCAACACCAGGCCCTTGGCAAAAACCAAAATTCCGGCCACAGCACCAGCGCCCGTTACCAAAGCCAGAAAGGCCATCCAGAAGTGAATCAGGCGTGGTCGGAAGGAGCGTACGGCAGCAATCATGTCGCCACCTCCTCTCGCTGAGCCGGCAGATAGTAAACGCGCGGTCCAGTCCCCAGGTCATTGCGCAATTGATAGTAGGGGGATTTCGCAATCATTTGGCTCACTTCCGAATCGGGATCGTTTAAATCGCCGAACACACGCGCCCCCACAGGGCATGCAACCACGCATGCCGGGGTTGCCTCTTGATCCACCCCTGGTGTCAGGCCTATGGCTAACCCACGGTCGATACGCTGGTAGCAGAAGCTGCATTTTTCCACAACGCCGCGCGAACGGCGTTCAACTTCCGGTTGGCCCCACTCAGGCACGAAGGGGTTATCGCCCTTGAAGGCTTCCCAGTTAAAGGCTCTGCCATAGTATGGACATGCAACCTCGCAGTAGCGGCAGCCGATGCATTTGTCGTAGTCCATCATCACGATTCCATCGGCCCGGATATAGGTCGCGCCCACCATACACACATCCTTGCAGGGCGGTTTTTCGCAATGCATACAAGGCCGAGACAAGTAGACTGGATCTTGTCCCGGAGCAGCGGTTTGTTCCATGACCCGGTTCCAACGGATATCCGGATTGATGTCGTTATGCGCCTGGCAGCTGTTGACACAGTATTGGCATCCGGTGCACTTGGATTGGTCGATGACCATTCCCCAACTGTGCGGGCTCTCGCCCTCCGGACCCGAAGCCTGAACGGTCCTTGCCGCACGCATACCAGCGGCTGCGGCTGCACCCACAGCCATGGCTTTGATGACACCTCGACGGTTCATTTTAGGTTCTGTCATGACTTCCTCCTACTCTTCCCTGATGCGCTGATACCAGCGCTCGAGCCAGGGAGCGAGGATCATGCCGCTGGCCATGCCAACCAAACCGGAAAGCATCGCAAATCCCACCGGGCTGATGTTTGAGGGCTCTCTCGCAACACTTGCCGCCTCCACGGAGGCCATCGCATCAGGTTCGGTCATCTCCGCAGGTTGAGCATCTACCGGATCATGTAGTTGGTAAGCGTGACAATCGTAACAAGAGTCGAGTTTTACACCGAAGCTGTGATCGCGCAGAGAATGGCCTTCCCCGGGATCGGACTCGGTTTTGCTTAGATGGCAGTCGGCGCAGGTCAACCCCTGTGCGTTATGCTCCGTATGGGTGAAGTTCGATGCACGGGTGCGATGGCAGGTTGAGCACAGGCTCGATTCATCAAAAGCTTTCAGATCCGTAGCGTGAGGATCATGACAGCTGATACAGCCGAGATCCTCTTGATAGTGGCCGCTGATCTGCCACTCGAAGTAAGTTTCGGTGTGGCAGGAGCCGCAGAGGTCCGGTGCCCGATTGGTCGTCATCGGCTCATTCGGGTGATTGGTAATCGAAGCGTCATGGCAGGCTGCACAGGTGACGCCCTCTTCCTGGTATGTGCCACTGGCCAGGTCAAATCCGGTGGTATGGCAGGCCAGGCATTGCACATCTTTTTCGACCTGCTCCCACGCGTCAAGAAAAATCGGATCAATGGCAGCCTGGCCATGTGCCCCATCCATCCAGGCATCCCGGAACGCCGGGTGGCAGTTCTGGCAGGTCTCGGTGGGATTGGTGCTGCCCTCCTGGGCCTGTGCTGGTATCTGGATGAATACAAATGCCAGCATCGCCATGGGTATGGCTAAGATCGAACCCAAGTAAATTCGGTTAAACCAGGGTTTATTCATTGGTGCATCTCCTCATAACGCTTGATTTATGCTGGCACCGGCAACGGCGCATGACTGAACACTTCACAATCGAGGCAATCATGTTTCAGTGTGCCGTCACCGTTTCGATGGACTTGCCAGCAAGGCCTCATGGCTTCAATAAATGCCGGACAGCGTTCACGTTCTTCCGGCGTGCAATCATTCAAGATCCAGCAGCGTAACCTGCTGAAGATTCTCGCTTCCTCGGTTTCGACAACTTGCGGTTGTTTTGCTTCACGCTGCCAGCGCTCGTCCAGGCGGCGTAAGGACCAGATGACCAGAGCGGTAACCAGGATCGGGATGCCAAAACGCAGAAACAGACCCAGAACAACTGCGCTTGCCTCGATCAATCCCTGCATACGACACCCCCTACCAGGCTGCTTCAGGACGTTCCATCAGGGAGCCAAACAGCAGTACAAGGGCCATCGGAATCACCAGGCGAAGCAAAAAACCAATGGCGATCGCACCGGTTCCAATTAATGCTTGCATGTCATACCTCCCTAGATGGCTCCATGCCGTCGCTCCACCAAAGAACCGAAGAGCAGCAAGAGCAGTAACGGGATAAAGAATCTTGCGAGCATCATGACCAGAATGTATAGCGTGGAAGCCATCGTAGATCCTTTTCTCCGCTGTAAAGCTACTTATACGGTAGTGTCCTGAATGGGCTGCGTAAATCGGGTAATTGACCAATTTTATTTGTGGGTTTTTTCACGAACTATCTGCGTTTATGTGGGGCGTTTTATCCTGAAAAAGGGGGGGATTTTGTGTAAAGGTGGGTAAAACACCCCATTAAAAGCAAAAAGCCCGGCAAAAAGATGCGGCCAGGCCCTTGCTCTCGATCAACGTGGGATTAAGCTTGGATGATCCCCTTGCGAATAGCGTATTTCACCAGCTCTACGCGTGAATGAAGATTTAACTTACGCATGATATTTTCACGGTGGCGTGCAACCGTCTTGGGGCTTATTGACAGCGTCTCCCCGATCTCCACGTTGCTTGCGCCATCTGCAAGATGTGCAAGCACTTCTTGCTCTCTGTCTGTTAATCCATCCAGGTCTTGAGCCGGACGCCCGGTGTCATTCGGCACAAGATAATCTTTCACCAGCAGTTTGGCGAGCGAGGGGTAGAGGTAGACCTCCCCCTCGGCAGCAACGCGAATCGCCGTGATCAACTCTTCGGGAGCGGCTCGTTTGGGTACATAGCCACTGGCGCCTGCCTCAAGCATGCGGAAGAAGTATTCCTCATCTTCATGAATCGTGAGCGCCACTACGGCCGTGTCGGATTCCAGTTGTTTGATCGCTCGCGTCGCTTCAATCCCTGACATATCGGGCAACCCGATATCCATGAGGACAACCGTCGGTTTATGTTGCTTGACCAATTCGATCGCCTCTGCCGCAGAACCAGCCTCAGCAATAATTTCGATCCCGCTTTCATACTCCAGCAACATTCTCAAACCAGAGCGAACGACCTCATGATCATCCACCAGTATTAAACGGATATTCATCACATCCCTCGCTCTCGTCATCGGTCGGTACCATTATGGCTACAATGGTCCCCTTACCCACCTCAGATTGAAGATTAAATTTTCCGTCGAGCAGCGTGGCTCGTTCTCGCATGCCAGCCAGTCCCCATGCAGGTCTGGCGTTACCCATTAAAGTGACACCAAGGACAAAGCCGATGCCATCATCTTCCACCTCGACCAGGACACATTTGCGATTATATTTCAAGCGCACATAAGCATTCTCAGCGTCAGCATGCTTGACAATATTCGTCAACGCTTCCTGCGCGACACGGAACAACCCGGTCTTTACCTCAGGCGCAAGATCATACTGATCGCCTTGTACTTCGACATGGACCTTGATGGGCATACGTGTTTCTACTTCCCCGGCATACCAACGCAGCGTTGAAGCCAGACCCAAATCATCCAGGTGGCTGGGGCGTAAATCTGAGATCAATCGCTGCAATTCTGTCAGGGATTCATTTACCATGCGTTCAAGCTGCCGCAGCGTTTTCGCTGCTTTATCGACATCTTGCTTTAGGTTGGATCCTGCACCGCGCAGTCCCAATCCTATTGCCGTCAGTGCCTGCCCGGTTTCATCATGCAACTCACGCCCGATCCTCTTTCGCTCAGCTTCTTGTGCAGAAACGACGCGCTTCAAGAGTTCCCCACGCAAATCCTCTCTACGCTTTGCTTCAGCGAGACGTGCCTCCTGTAGCTCATCGATTTGACGTTGTGTTTCGACCTCGAAGGACCGCAGGAAGCGGATGACAAAGAATGCAACTACAGCCGCCGCTGCCGCACGCAATAATTGCACCGGAAATCCGAAGATTTCAAGGAACAGCGTTTGATTGATGTAATTCGAGGGAAATAACGGGCTGGGCCGAGTGAACACCTGTCCTACGACACCATACCAGGCAAAGGCCACCGCAGCCCACAAGCTATCCCTTCCAAAGCGCGCCATCCCCACACGGCGGAAGGCACGCTGCTGTGAGATTAATCCTGCGGAAGCCATCAACGCCGCAGGAATAGCCAGGATGTAGCGAGACCAAACATCCGCCGCATCCCATAACTCTGTTCCCAGCGGGATTTGCCCGCGCAGGCTGAGAATCCCAAAACCCCAGAGGGTCGCCATGCCCAACGGCACCATAAGCGCCAATCTTCGCATAAGCTCGTTCGGCGTAAGCAGGGCTGCGCCGAAAGCTGCAAGAGAGAGGAAAGAGAAGGCTAGCAATCCTATGCGGACACTGGTCCAGAAGAGGGGCGCCTGAAATTGCAGGGGTAGGCTCTTTAGGAGCTCGAGCATCTCGAGCCATTCATGGGCGCCATGTAGCAAACCAAAACCAGCCAGTGGCCGCAACGCCCAACGCAAACGCTCATCCGAGCCACGGCCTGCTTCCAGGGTAATAGCAAATCCCATGGTGAAAAACGCCAGGCCGTAGACGAAGTAAATCAGGGTTATGGTGACCCGATCCACGACTCAAACCACCTCAATTACACGCTTTGGCTGAGTGTAGCACCCCAAGCAGGGCCGGGGAAGTGCGCAATGGCCCGATTCAGGGTGAATAAAGCTAGAAATTCTATAGGCGCGAGATATGCCTTACTGGCGCAATTTGGTCCCACAGCTGCGGCAGAAGTGATCACTGGCGCTTGCTTTGGCACCGCAAATATGGCAGAAGACAGCGGAAGCATCCAGATCAACGCCAGTTGTTTTCGCCTTCGATTTACGCTTTCTAGGCCGGCTTTGTTTCTGACGGGTCCTCGTCGCCCTCGCCATCCGCAGGTACAGAATGAGCACGAGTACGATCAATGCCAGACCAAATCCACCCAGGATGAACGGGAGCATAGCTGTCAGGTTCGGTGTGCTACCCTGTGTCGTCGAAGGGCGGTCGATCATGGGCGCTGCACTGATCGCATCAACACTCAGCGCAGCAGAACTCTTTTCATAGGAAATGCTGATGCTCAGGGGCGAACCAACTTGCTGTGGTCCCAGACTGGAGCGTACGTACGTGAGGCCATCCGCCCCTGCACCTCTCGCTCCCGCTGGTGTTACCACATAACCCGTCGCCCCTACCGGTTGCTGTAGCTCATAGGTAAAGGAACCCGTCTCCAGAGCTCCGGGCCAGAAGAAAGTGTAGCTCCGGTTCGTTCCAACCATCTTCAGATCATCATAGTATTCGAGCTGAAAAGTGCGGTTGTCAGCTTCGAAACTGATCCACGACCAATCCCCCTCTATCACCTGTTCGTATTCGGTGGAGAACAGCCGATTATCCTCGCCCAATACAGCCACTGCGTTCGGCTCCCCTGCGGAGGCAGGGATGGGTAGGCTAACGGTGGCTGGCAATGAGATATTGGGTGCCAATCCAGCTCGCAGGATGACAAGGACCGCCGCTCGATCGTACTCAGGCCACAATCCGACCTCGAATTGGGCCATCGCCGGGTTCGAACGTAGTGCGGGCACTTCGCCTGTAAACGCATGGGGTTTGCCATAGCTGAGCTCGAGTGAGAATGATTGCCCTGCTTGGCCTGCACCCATCTCTAAGGTTGAATGGATAAGACCATCGGCGCCCAGCCGCTGCTCACCCTCCGGTGTGATCCGCAAGTCCTGTGCTCCTATGGGGTGCAGCACATCGAAACGCAAGTCTCCCACCGCGAGGTCAGCTGTCCAGGTAAAGACATACTCGCGCAGGTCACCGGAGAATGCCATGACATCATAAAACTCCAGCCAGACACCATTTGTGACCGAGTTCACTTCGACCAGCGTCCAATCACCCTGACGGGTCGCCGTCCAGCTGATGCTGTCATCGAGCCGCCCGTCAGGATACCAGGCAGCCACCGCGTGCGGATCCCCTGCCGAAGCCGGGATCGGTAGCGTTACCCTTGCCGGTGTGTCGCCATCTCCGGAAAGACGCACCTGGTAGATCACCAGGGCGGCTGCCCGGTCGTATTCAGGCCAGATGGCGATTTCAAGACTGCTGACCTTCTGTTCATCCTGGGCAGCGCTTGTGACTGGTATCACGAATAGCAACAACAGGAGCAATGTGAATAACGAGCGTTGCTTCAACATATCCAGACTATGCTTTCTGGTAATAGCGGATCAGGACAAACCCCACGATGAGTGCCAGGCCGGCCAGGATGATCCAGCTCAATGTGGATCCCAATGGCCCACTGGGTGCTTCGCCGGGATCAGGCAAGCCCGAAGCGGGGTCAAGTGTGAGGATATAAGCGGTCACATCTTCGATCTCAGAGGGGCTGAGCGGGCCTCCCGATTCTTGCGTCCAAGCTGGCATGATCGTGCCATTAATGCCAGTCGAAATGACCTGATTGATGAAGACTTCCGGTTGATTCCCGGGCCAGTTCTTGGCCAGAGGCCATCCGAATCCCCCCTGCGCCTGCTCGCCGTGACAGGCGACGCAATTTGACTGAAAAATTACAGCACCATTGCTGGGATCGCCCGCAATGTCAGGCAAGGGTTCTATAGCTGGGGGTTGATACTCAGGAGCGGGTGCGATGGGCTGCGTGCCCTCCAGGACGCCGGTCAGGTAGGCGGTGATATCGCTGATGTCCACCCCGCTGAGAGGCCCCCCCTGTGAGTCACTGAATGCCGGCATCACACTGCCTTCAACGCCGTTT
>JBFFMI010000143.1:0-7577 GCA_041554155.1 Anaerolineales bacterium | reverse complement strand
CCGCTAGATTGAGGCCCGCTGTTGCAGCGTTCTCTGGAGTTCTTGATCAAGTGTCCGGGCTTGCTCTTCCAACGCGTCGAGGGCCTTCAGCCAGGCCACGCTTTGCTCAAGGTCAGGATAGGCAAGCAGGTTGATCCTCACATTTGCGCCAGCTCCCCGCAGCGTTGCGATTGCAAGCGCACCGGCAGTGCCCGCGTCACTGGCTGCGTTCAAGTTGCCACCTGCCGCCACTTCAGCAGCTAGCTTCAATGTCTGTGTTGCGAGGCGGCAAACTGCAAGGGGGACTTCGGCAGCATGCAACGTTGCTTCCTTGATGGCGCTCGAGCGGAGACCCTTCTCCTTGGCCGTATCTTTGGGTAAACGATAGGCATCCATGACGGCTTCGAACGCCCGAATGTCCGCATCTTTTGCTTGCATGAAATCAGTTCGCATAGCATCTGCTTCTTCGGCGATTTCGAACATTCGGCTTTCGACGGCTTCATACTTCTTCTTTCCTGTTGTAAGCTGCGCGACCATGCCCACGAGGGCAGCAGCCATCGCGCCGGCATAAGCTGCCGCTGCGCCTCCCCCCGGTGTCGCGGATCCAGCAGCCAGGCCTTCCAGAAAAGTGTCTTCTCCGGCATCAGATTCCATCAAGTCGTAGAGGCGGCGTTCCAGCACCTGATCTTCGGAAAACCCGTCCAATTGCAGGTACCAGCGGGCAGCCTGGATCATCGCCGCTTCGGGGATCAATCCCACCAACTCCGTGCTCTTGATCCCCACACCAAATCGTTGCGCTTCGCGGCGGATACCCTCAACAACCGTTTCCAGGGCTGTATGGGTGTAATCCGTCAGATTCATTGAGACCTGCGCCTGGCCCTCCACGAGCATGCCCAGAGCTTTTACAAAGCGTAAGCCGCCGCTTGAGTGGCGGATACGCCGGGCGATCTTTTCCGCGATAGTGACATCATCGGTCGTGAGATAAATGTTGTAAGCGATGAGGGGAGAGCGAGCACCGATCACTGTAGCCCCGGCATTACCCAGCTCTGCAGGTCCAAAATCGGGGGCGCGGTCGGGATCGCTGACGATCGCCTCTTTCAAGCCTTCAAACTCACCCTTTCGCAGGCGTGCGAGATTTACCCTGTCCGGGCGCGTTGCTGCTTTCTCGTAGAGGTAAACCGGGATACCGAGATCTTCACCCACCCGTTTTCCCAGAGCACGGGCTAGCTCGACGCATTCGTCCATAGATACGCCGCTGATAGGCACAAAAGGGACGACATCGGTCGCGCCAATGCGTGGATGCTCGCCGTCGTGTTGGTGTAGATCGATTAATGCGGCTGCTTTGGCAATGGCCTGGAAGGCAGCCTCGGCGACGGCCGGGGGATCGCCCGCAAATGTGATCACCGAGCGATTGTGATCGTCGTCCATATGCCGGTCTAATAAATAGATGCCCTTAACGGCACCGATGGCATCTTCGATCGCCTGTACAATCTCCGCTCGGCGGCCTTCTGAAAAATTCGCGATGCATTCTACGATTCGACGATCCATGGGACCTCATCATGACAGTTTCATCATGATTATAGTCCAGCCAATCACGCCAAACAGGGGGATATTGGTTAGGGTTGGGTCGCGCCCAGGAGGGAATCGAGCACCTGAAGCGCTGTGAGATTGCGTACAGGCCAGGCATTGAGCATGGCTTGCGGGTCGTCGAAGTTGTTGTAGCCGAAAGTGAGGTGGGCCTGGTCTTGATCTAATCCGGCTTGGGGCAGATCCTGAACGGCTGCCCAGAAGTTCCAGAGCGGGATGTCGTACTCTAGAGCCAGGTTGTAGAGGGTGCGGTTGATTGTCCCATCACCTTCCAGATTGTCGGCTTTCGTGCCTAAAACCGGCAGAATCCCGGCCTCAATCGAGAATTCGATGATGCGACGCATCTGCTCTTCGAACGTATCCAGGTGCCAGATATCGTTCGTTCCGAGCAGGATGAAGACATAAGCAGGTTGGTGAATTCGGAATTCACAAGCCAGCGGCGTTTCCCCGGGCTCGCAAAGCGTTGGATCTGCCCAGAGCGGGGCGAAGACAGAAGCAGCGTTAAAACCCTGGCGCGCAGCCACGCTCTGGCGGGCGAACGAGCCTGAGAAATGGGTGATGACATCCTGAAGGTAGGTGTACTCCCCCAGGCGATAGGTCGGGGGGCTTTTGTCGAATGGGGCCAGGAACCAGCTTGTAAATGTTTCGGAATCACCAATTTTCGAAAAGCGTCTGGGGTTATTCCCTTTGGCTACCCCGCTCTCATAAATTTGCCGAGCCTGATCAGAAACTTGAGGTATGACCGGTGCCTGTTGCCATACATCAGGGTCTGGGGTATGGGACGGGGTAATTAGGGAGCTGATCTCTGGGGTTGGGGTTAGCTCGGCGATGCTTTGTGTAGCGCCTGGTGTTGACGATGATTTCACGATGGCGGTGGGATCAGGCAGAAGCGAGGGTGTGGGCATAGAGCGCTGTGAATTGGCGCAGGCGCTCAGCACCAGGCCCATGGTGAGGACAAGGAGCTTATGCAATAGGAACGGTCGTGAATGTTGCCTTGAGCGGTTTAGGATGCGCTCATCACTGCGCAATAAGACCCACGGTAGAGTTTTTTCCAGCAGCGATCTCGCCGGATTTGAGTAACCATGCATGAGGCAGAGTTTACCACTATGCCGCCTTGGTGAAGGGGGGCATCGAGCCCAGTGATAATTCCATTAGCGCGTTTGGATTCAGGATGCGGATGTGCTTACGACCGATTTTGATCCAGCCTTTCTCTCTAAAACTGTTCAAGACCTGAGTGGTGGTCTCACGGTATGTCCCAAGGCGTTCGGCGAAATCCTGGTGCGTAAAACCGATGATGCTACTGCCGTCCTGAGATCCTGTCACCAGCTCGAGCAGCAATCCTGCGAGTCGTGCCGGTATGCCTTTAAAAGCCAGATCTTCTAGCTTGCGTTCGGTCGCTTCAAGGCGAGCGGCCAAAGCTTCCAGGAAGCGCATAGCAACTTGTGGGTTTTCCTGGAACATCCGCACAACGTCCGAGCGGCTCATCACACAAAGGGTGCATGCCTCTATCGCTTCGGCGAACGTGTTTTGCATGCCCTGGCCTACCAACGACATCTCACCGAAAATTGCACCAGATTCGAGAACCGCGATAATGAGTTTCTTGCCCTCTGGTGAGATTCGGTACAGTTGCACTCGACCTTTTTTCAGCAGGAATAAGGATTCGCTTGTATCAGCGGGTGTGTAAAACACCCGACCCGCCTGGCAGGTACTCATGGTGACCTGCTGGTCAAGCCGATCAACCTCGCCTGGCGCCAGATCCTGAAAAATATCGATTGTGGATAAGTACTCTTCTTTGTGATGTTTCATCGGTCAAACGTCTTTCCTCTGGTTACTGGTATATCGGCAATCGGTCCAAACCTCAACGCTGAAGGTATCTTCTCTGGTGGAGTTTCCAGTGCAATCAGCTGCATGATGCAGGTTTTGGCGGAAACAGAATGCAAACTTCCACCTTGTTCTACCTGTTGCCGCGTGCCATCACCCCAATAGATATCCTGGGAAGTGGATTTCTTACCAGGGGCAAGAAAGGTTAGATGAAGGAAGGGGATGCTGTCTTGAACCGGTATTCTGGTTGGATCGATGTGGAGTTATGCAGGCGAAGGGAGGGTGAAGACGATCGTGGTGCCCTTATCTGATGCGCTGCGGGCTGTGATCTGACCATTGTGCGCTTCAACCAGACCTTTGGCGATCGCCAATCCTAATCCGGAGCCTCCAGTTGCCCGGCTGCGCGATTTCTCACCACGGTAGAACGATTCAAAGATCATCGGCATGTCTTCGGGTTTGATCCCTTCACCGTCATCGCGCACTTCGATGGTTATCACACCATCGACTTTCTCGGCCCGGATGATCACTTGACCACCTTCAGGTGTGTACTGCAGGGCGTTTTGTATGAGATTCGCAAGTACTCGCCCGATTCGTGGTGGGTCAAACCATACTGGGTCGAGGTCAGGAACGGCTTCACCGCTGAGCTTCACGCCTTGTTGCATGGCGATCTCTGAGAATGATTCGAGCGTATCCGAGATCAAATCTGAGAGCGAATTCCATGCTGGATTGATCCGCAACCCACCGGCGTCGATCTGAGCGACCTGAAGCAGATCATCGATCAGGGATGAGAGGGATTGGATCTCGCGCTGGATCGTGGCCAGGTAACGTCTTCGGGTGGTGTCGTCTTCGACCATATCATCGGCCAGGGCTTCGATCATGGCCCGCATCGATGCTAAAGGGGTCTGCAGATCATGGCTGGTCCAAGCCAGAAGCTCATGTCTCAGTTGATCGAGTTCCTGCTGTTCCCGGGCCGCTGCTTCGACCTTCTCGGCCATCTCATTAAAGGCTTGTGATAGTTCTGCTAACTCGTCTCTACCTTGAACGTTGACCCGGGTGCTGAGCTCGCCGTCCGCTAATTGGCGGGCAGCACCACGCAGGGAATCGATCCTCTCCCCGAGGGTGGTTGCGAAGAACCAGCCCAACGCGATCGCCATTCCACTGGCAAATAAGAGCAGGATGGTCCCCAGCACCAGGTCATGTTGGCTGGCAAACATCAAGCGTGCTGTGAGCCAGACATTGAGCAAGGTGAGCAGGCTGGACAGGATGTAGGTGATCATGAGTGCAAGGACGATGCTGGGAGATTGGCTCATCCATCCGAGTCGATAGGCACCAAACCCGGCCATCACGGTCACCGCACTGGTGATCCCGAGGAATAAGGCCATCAATCCGAATTCGGTTGAGCTGGGACGCATTGCGAGATAGAACCCGGCGAGGGAAAGCGCCAGTACCAGCGCCCCGCCAATGATCATTCTTAAGCTGCGTGTTTTGATCCTACGAGATTCAGGCATTATCAATTCACTTATTATTCAAAGGTCAGGGATCGAAACGATAGCCCACACCCCACACAGTGATGATGTGCACAGGCTTGGATGCATCGGCTTCAATCTTCTCCCGCAACCTGCGGATATGGACTGTTACGGTACCGGGGTCGATGTAATCCGAGCTGCCCCAGACCCGATCAAGCAGCTGATCACGGCTAAAGACACGTCGTGGGTTTGCCGCCAGCAGATGGAGCAAATCGAATTCACGTGCTGTAAGATCGCATACGGTACCACTCACCGTGACTTCGCGTGTGTTGGGATCGATGATCAATGGCCCGAGCGTTATGACGGGCTCAATCGAATCGCCTGCTAACGGACGGGTCCGCCGTAGAACCGCACGCACACGACTGACAAGTTCCTGGGGACTGAATGGCTTGACCACGTAATCATCCGCTCCCATTTCTAGCCCGGCTATGCGGTCGACTTCCTCCCGGCGCGAGGTCAGCATAATGATCGGCACGTCGCTCCGGGAGCGAATCATTCCGGTCAACTGATAGCCATCCACACCGGGCAACATCAAATCCATAATGATGAGATCAGGGGAGCCTTCGTTCAACCACTGCTTTGCCTGCATGCCATCTTCCACGGCATGCACCTGATAGCCTCCACGTTGAAGGTAGAGGGTAACAATTTCACGAATATTCGGCTCATCTTCAATGACGAGGATCAATTCCGATGCCATCCGGCTCTCCTATCTATCCACATCTTAAGCGATAAATCGTCGAATTGTGGCTGGAAGTCCTTAAGAAAATATTACATCACCCACTGTGGAATAAGGATTTCGTAAGCACAGGGCAATATGGGGGTAAGCCCGGCATTGCATACTTCGTTGCATCGATGGAATTTCTTGGAGGTATCTATGAAGTTACGAATTTTTCTCCCCTTTGTACTTATCCTGGGAATGCTTCTGGGAGCATGTGCCACCAACGCCAGCGGCCCTGTGACCGCGATGGAAGAAGAAAGTACGAAAGTTGGTGATGAAGCCATGAAGCAGGATGATATGGCGGCAGAGCCGATGAAGGATGAGCACGATGAGGATATGTCATCTGAAGATGACATGATGGATGACGGGATGATGGATGTTCCTGGATGGTTTTCCACTCCATTAATCGATGTCAACCAGGGTCTTGAATTCACAATCGATGAATTTGAGGGACAGGTTGTCCTGGTGGAGACGATGGCGGTCTGGTGTTCCAATTGCTTGCGACAGCAACGCGAGGTGCAGGCGCTCCACACAGCACTGGGCGAGCGAGAAGATTTCATCTCCATCGCGCTGGATATCGATCCCAATGAAGACGCACACATCCTGCGTAATTTCGCTGCGCAGAATGGATTCGATTGGTACTACGTGGTTGCTCCCGCAGAAGTGGCAAGTCAAATTGGCGAGTTGTATGGTCAGCAATTTCTAAACCCGCCTTCAACACCGATACTTCTCATCGATCGGCATGGTGAAGTCCATACACTGCCCTTTGGGATTAAGACGGCTGCGGAGCTTCAGACCAGCGTCGAGAGCATACTTGATGGGGATATGTAGGGATACATTCATACAGGGAGGTTCTTCTCCCTGTATGAACTATCTTTAAGGAGCAACCAGTGGAAATACTGCTCAGTTCTTTCTCAATCGGGCTGCTTGCGACAGTTAGCCCTTGCGTCTTACCGCTCTATCCCGGTTACCTAGCCTATCTCAGTGGGGGATTGAAAGGCGCGTCGGATGGCTGGCTGCGATATCTGCTCGGTTTTGCCGTTCTTGCAGGTGTCCTCAGCATGATGTTGATCCTGGGTGGGGTGATTGCAGCGCTTTCTGTGTCTGTTGGAGAGGCGCTTTCCGTCGTGGTACCGCTCGCCGACAGCGTGTTGATTATCCTGGGTGTGATGTTGCTGCTGGGGAAGAATCCCTTTACACGGCTGCCACAAATTCGAGTGCCAGCCCTATCCCACCCGCTCTTAAATGCATACGTCTATGGTTTCCTGTATGGCCCGATCGCTTTGCCATGCTCCGGTCCCTTCGTTGTGAGCATTTTTGCATTATCGCTCGCGCCGGAGGCCTTGCTCGAGAAGCTGGCGGTATTTTTAGGATTTGGCTTGGGCTTTGGCATGCCCTTGTTGATCCTTTCACTCCTTTCCGGTGTCGCTCAGCGCACGATCACTGGGTTTTTCACCAGACACACGCGCTGGGTGAATTTAATCGGGGGAATAATTTTAATCGGCCTGGGCATCTATGACTTCGCGCTTAATTGGCCGCTGATTTCAGTCTATCTAGGGTAAAGTATTGGATAAAATGTATCTAAATCGAAGAATCTGGCTGGCGACGACACTGGTTGTTATGGTTTCTCTCTCATCCTGTGTCCAGGATGTGGCTCTGGTCACGGAGCCCGAAGACCCATGGAGTGCCACAGCACTCGATCAAGCCGAACTGTCCGAAAAAGGGATCGCACCGGAACTCGAGAATGATGTCTGGTTGAATGTTCCTGCTCCACTGCGGCTGGCAGATCTGCGGGGGAAGGTGGTCCTGCTGGATTTCTGGACCTTCGGTTGAATAAATTGCCAGCGAGTGATCCCCTCGTTGAGGGGTTGGTACGAGCAATATCGCCATCAGGGCCTGGTGGTGATCGGGGTTCATTACCCGGAGTTTAGTTACGAAGCGGATTT
>JBFFMI010000142.1:0-7606 GCA_041554155.1 Anaerolineales bacterium | reverse complement strand
GAAGCTAGGGTGTCCGAGAACCCCTGGGGGAGATTCGGCTTGAATAAGAAGAAAGCGCCACAAGGTAGAGAGCAAAAAGGCACTGAGCAGCTCACGTTAAAACGAGGCTGGCGAGGGCGCATGGGCAGCTTGCGGGTGCGCCTGATTGCCCCGTATCTGTTATTGACTCTATTCATCTCGCTGATCGGAATGTTCATCATTACCCGTCTGGTCACCTCCAGCATCCGCGAGCGCTTCGTCAATCAGCTACTCGAAGCAAGCCGTGTGGCAGCCGACAGCATCGTGCGCCAGGAACAATTCCACCTGGAGCAGTTGCGTCAGATGGCGTTCACGCGCGGCGTTTCAGATGCAGTTAGGGAGGGGGATTGGCAAAAACTTGAGACCTTGCTTTATCCCCTCGCCCTCAATAACGGTCTACAATTCGTCACGGTCGCCGACCCCTCGGGTTATGAAATTTTGAGCCTGATTCGAAATCTGGAAGGCGAGGGGTACTCCCTACTGCGCGAGAGCGATCTCTCCGCGATCGATATCTTCCAGTCAACTGTTCAGGGTAACTCCGATGAGCTCGGCGATAAATTTGCTGGACTAATAGGCACGGAATGGGGTCATTATCTTGTTACTGCTGCCCCGATCAAGGAAGAGGGACAGGTTCTTGGCGTCATCTTCGCCGGTACCCACTTAAAAACCTTGCTGACGGAGGTCAAACTACAGGCGCTTGCCGATCTTGTCTACCTTGATCTTGATAATAGCCAGGCGCGCTACACGACCCTGCCAACCAGCGATGGCGACTTAGCGCGGCTAGGGATCGAGAACATTGATCTCCAATCCCCTTCTTTCAATGAAACGCTGGAGTTCAGCCTTTACGGCCGAGATTACCAGATCCACTATTCCCCGGTAATCGTACGCTCGGAGATAGTGGGTATCCTCGGCACCGTACTCCCGAGCAATTTTCTCGTGACTACCGTTACGATCAGCCGGAACCTCTTCAGTCTGTTGTTTGCAATCGGCACGATGGGTATCGTGATCCTGGGATATCTGATCGCAAGACGCATCTCTCGACCAATTCTGCGTATTCGCGATGTCTCGCTCGCCGTTGCTGCCGGCGACCTGGCCCAGCGAACAGGGGTAAAGGGTAGCGACGAGGTAGGGCAGATGGGTACGGCTTTTGACATCATGACATCGCGGCTGAGCAAACGTACCGCCCAGGTAGTGAAACTTTATAACGAAGCGCTAGAACGCAGTGAGGATCTGCATCGGGCTAACACCAAGTTGCAGCAGACCCAGCAGCGATTAGTGCAATCTGAAAAACTGGCATCTGTCGGTCAGCTGACCGCGGGCATCGTGCACGATGTTAAGACTCCCCTGGCTGTCATCCGCGGCTTAACCGAAGAGGCCCAGGAAGATCCAGACCCAGCGATTATGCTGGAGAACATGAAAACCATAGACGAACATGCCACCAGGGCAAACGTCATCGTCACAGATCTGTTGAAATTTGCGCGTCAATCCAACCCCGAAATGCGTTTGCAGGATGTCTGCGAGACTGTGAAAACCGCTGTGCGGTTGACGGATTTCCTGGCCAGAAAGGGAAATGTGCAGTCTACGATTGCCACCCAGAACGAGCATATCTACACAGCCTATGATGCACAGTTGATGGAGCAGGTCTTTGTCAACCTGATCCAGAACGCCATCCAGGCCATGCCGGGCGGTGGGAAGCTGGACATCTTCGTGCGCGAATCCGAGGAATGGGTTGGCATAGCCTTCCGTGACACGGGCACTGGTATCCCTCGGGCTGATTTAAAAAGGATCTTCGATCCCTTCTTCACGACCAAACCCGAGGGGGAGGGGACCGGACTTGGTTTATCTGTAAGTTATGGAATCGTCACCCAACACAAGGGGGAAATCACTGTTGAAAGTGAGGTCGGGAAAGGCACCCTATTTATCGTTCGCATTCCAAAGACCAGCGGGGATGACGACGGATGATGGTGGGGATTCGATGGCAAGCTTGGGATCCCCCAATTCGTATTGGATGGCCATGCAGACCGGCGTGAAGTCACCCCTGAAAAACCAGCCAGATAATCAGACTGAGAGTCCAGTTAGGCTTGTCATCTGGGGCTTGGTCATTTTCCTCTTTCTGGTCTTCTTGTTCAGCTCTTGTGGCTGGATTTCGCTATTGGTGGCGCCGATCAACGCCTCCGCCGACACGCAATCGAAGTTAAGGGCGAACTACGGATCATGGCCAGCCCTGCAGTTTGAGCGGCTGGATGAAGCGATCATCCTGGAGATCGTTAGAGACGAAGGTTGGAGTGACGCTGTTTATCCAGAGACCCTGAGCGGGAGGTCCTTCTGGGGGCCTGCTAGCTCGGGAACGCAAACTCCTCAGCCGGAGGGTGGTGTGACGCCGACTCTCTCCCCAATGCCATCCACGACGCCAACATTGACGCGGACCATAACCCCTAATCCAAGTTATAGCCCAACACCCTCGGCTACCATGACAGTCACTTCCACGGTGAGCCCTACGCTAACCAATACTGCGACATCCACGCCGACCTCAACATCCACGAATACTCAAACTGCGACGGCGACAGCGACTTCGACAGCAACGCAAACTGCAACGTTAACCAGCACGCCGACGATTACCCAGACACCAACACCTTCAACAACTCCAACACCGTCAAATACGCCGCCACCCACCGCAACTGGATCGTGTTGGGGTGATCCACCCCCCGGGGGATTGAATGTAGGTGCGCCTGATGGTGCATTCCTGACTCTGGCTTGTGGCACAAGCTTCATATTCGATCTCGGTGGGGATCCGATCGTAACGCATCCCGGCTATGACTTTGTTTACTATGAGCGGCTATCAGGGGGCGTCATCTTCATGGATGCCGTTGCAATTGCCGTCTGCACAGATTCGTCATGTTCAACACGCTACCCGGTATTTCGTTGGGGAGATGGAGCGTTGGATATGAACACCAACATCGGTGGGGCGGGGTACACCCCAGGTGAGCCGGATAATGCTGAGATCCCCATTTCAGATCTCTATGGTAGCTGGCCCTACCAGACAGGTATCACGATCGATGTCGATGCTGTCGCGCCTGGAGGAACGTATCGCTACGTTGCGATCCGCTCGCTGGCGGTGGGGGACATGGACGGCGCCGAGGTTGATTCGATACAAGTCTTGCCCTGATTTCCAGTTTGTCAGATTCGTCCGTTCCGAGCTCCACTGGAGAAAACGAGTTTGGAGCTTACGGCTTCAAGGCTCTAACCAGCTCCGAGTTGATGCCATGGGGAAAAGGCTCACTTGTGTTTTTATCCCTGTAATTCATCAAGGAGAGCTTTCGCCTCAAGCAGGTCCCGCGTTTCAAACCCCTCTGTAAACCATCCGAAGATCTCAACCAACATCTGCTTGGCTTGCCTGGTCTTACCCTGCTCTTGCCATAAGCGAGCCAGGGAGGTCGTAGCTCGCAGTTCCCAGAATCTGGCTTGTTGTGTTTTGGAAAGTTTGATAGCTGTGTGGAAGTTCTCCTCGGCTCTGTCAAGTTCCCCGATCAAGATATGGATCTCGCCTCTTATCCGATAGATCTCAGGCTCCCAGATCCGTTCCCCTGTCGCTTCCACCACTTTCAATGCTTCTTCTAATGACTCTAAGCCTTCATCGACCATATCCAGGTCAGCCTGCGCTTTCGCCAGGGAAGATAGCGTAACCGCCTTGTATAGGATTTCATTCGTTCTTTCACTGGTGGCGATCCCTTCCTGAATTATCTCGATCGCAGGTCCTAGATTCCCCGAAATGTATTCTGCGGCACCTTTGTAACGTTTAGAATGACCGAGCCAACCATCCAGTTGCTTTTCGTGGGTGAGTTGCCTCAGTGCTGTCGCAGCCTCCTGCAGCGCTTCACCGTCATCTCTCAGTTCGTTCAACATACAGCCTGCAAAACATAGCACATCAGAAAGGGTGAAGGGATGGTCAAACTTGCGAGCCAATTCGATCGCCTTTGAGCCCAATTGCATTGCCTGGTCGGGATATCCTAACAACTGCAAACAAACCGCTTGATAAGCCATGGCGCTTAATCCCGCATCAACGCCACGTAGTTTTACCAGGTTCTCATGATGCTCCTCTGGCTTGTAGAAGGATGCTACTTTTACAAGATGAGCCAGGGCTTCGTTGTACTCAGCGATACTAACCTTTTGGAAGCCTAACAGCCAGTGTGCTTCCACCTGAAGGACTGGATCATCAGCCTCGATCGCCAGCGCTAATGCATCCGTGGCGAATTGGATCGACTCTATATATTTCGCGATGACATAGTGGAAGATAGATAGTTCACCCAGCACTCGCGATAATTCGTCGGTCCTGCCCAGCTTTACGCAGAGTTCACGCGCTCGATTGATAGCCTGTTGAGCCGTAGGGATTGGGCCTTCATACTTCCAGGCCCTCCCGATCGAAAGCTGCATCTCAAGCTCCTTTTCTTCTCGCTCGCTTGTGTGGGGGAGTGTTCCAAGCAGCTCCAATCCCTTACGTAAATGAACGATCCCTTCTGAACATGCGGGGATAGCGATCGCTTTATCACCGGCCTGATGCAGGTATTCAATTGCCCTTTCCGTCATCCTGGCTTGCTCAAAGTGGCGGGCGAGCTGAAGGACGACATCTGGATAGTCGTCGACTTCTGCACTCAGGCTCTCTAGTACATGCGCCAGTCGTTCGTGTGTGTGGACTCTTTCGACGCCGTCGAGGCTGCTGTAAAGAAATTTCTGAAAGAGGATGTTGCGAAAGCGATATGAAGAGAGCAACTGGCCATCCAATCGTTGAATGCTTTCGGCCTTGATCAGTCGGTGCTTCTTATCCAGCTCACCACTCAATCGGGGCAGCAAATCCCTCGCATCTTGATCTAAGACCCTGGCAATCACCTCATTCGTGAAAGTCTCGCCTTCGACACTGGCCACACGCAGTACGTTATGCAGCGATTCGGGTAAACGCCCGATGCGCTCGGCGATAACCGCTTCCACGCGAGCCGGAACCGTTTCCCAATCGAGCTCTGGCCCCTCTGTCCATTTACCCTCTTCAAGGGTCAGATCCCCTCGTTCTTGCATACCCCGCAGCAATTCAATCGTAAATAAGGGATGTCCCTGGGTATGACGGAACAACATATCCCTGAAGGCCGGTTTCAGGTGGTTTGGTTCGCTATCAAGCAGAGCATCGACAAAATGGCGGCGATCGGATTGGCTCAGACTGATCGCGTTCTCACCAAAGAGTCTCTGGAATTCATTCACCACGGGTTCCAATGGATGACGTTCACCATCTCGCCCAGCAGCGACATCCTCCATTCGGTAGGAGCCGATGATGAGTATCCGAGTCCCAGTGAGTTGACGTCCCAGGTGGAAGAGCATCCCAATCGAGCCAGGATCCGCCCATTGGAGATCATCGAGAATTAACACGATAGGACAGGTTTGTGTGAATCCACGCAGAACTCGGTTGTATTGCTCGAATAAATCACTTTGTTGTGGTCCAGGGAGTATCGAAGTACCGGATTTACGACTGATAAGGTCCTCGAGGTTGATCAGCCAATCCTTGTTTGCAGAGGTGCAAGCACGAGCACGATTTAACAACGCTGAGCCAGAAACGAGTGTGTCGATTAAATCGATGCCTGAATCGAGGATCACAGGGATCGTATACGGGATCATCTTCCACAGACGGACTGCGTGTTCGTGGGTTATTGCACCGGCCTGGAGACGAGCTTCCACGTCACCCGTCAGCTGACCGAGGATTTCGCGCAGTGGTAAATATGGATCTCCTGGTCCTGTATGCGCATTGCAATTTCCCCCGGCAACAACCAATGCCGGGTCTGCTGCGAGTGCGAGCCGGGAGAACTGATCTAATAGGGTCGTTTTTCCGCTGCCCGCTTCCCCTGTGACGAAGATGACCCTGCTTTTTCCTTTCAACACCTCATGGAGATGCTCCATGAGCCGTTTGAGCTCTTGCTCGCGTGCCACAAAAAATGGTTCTTCCAGGATGCTCTCACGGTACTTTTCGAGGAAATCAGGTAGTGTGATCTTGACATCCTGCGGGGTGGTACTGCGTTGAGCTTGGCGAGAATGCCTTTCCTCCATGATTTGGTTGAAAAGGCGCTGGGTCTCTTGAGAAGGCTCTACCCCCAATTCGCTCTGGAGTGACTCAGTACAGCGCCTAAATGTCGAGCGTACACTGTCCAAATCTCCTAAATGGGCGTGGCCCTGCATTAAAACCCGAAAAGCGGCCTCAGGAGCATGTCCATGCCGGACCCAATGCTCACCCCAATGCAATACCTGATCCCAACTTGAGTCTTCGACCAAAGATTTAACCAGCATATGGATTTTCTGGTGGTATCTCGCCTGTAGACGATCGCGCTCGACACTGATCCAATCCTCGTAAAAGCCTGGAAGGAGTTCACCCTTGTAGTGTTCGAGCGAATCGATAAGGTGTTCAATGGTTGGTTCTTTTTCTTTTCGAAGGACTTGCCCGGCATCGAGCCAAAGGTCGGAGTCCGGGTTAAAGCAAACACTGATCTTGTTGATCTCAAGGTAGTGCTCCCAAGCAAGGGAGCCCTCTTCGAGAGCCTTGCGGATACGCCAAAGTGCCTGGCGTAGATAGTTGCGCGCATTACTCTCCGTAGAATCGGGCCAGAGCATGCCGGCTAACATCTCCCGGCGGTGCGCTATCCCTTGGTTAAGCGCGAGATAAGCGAGTAAGGATTGTGCGGGGCGTGAGGGAAGGGTGAGAGGGAGATCACCACTCTGGGCTTTGAACTGCCCAAGCAAGAAGATGTTTAACGTCACGCTGTGCTGCCCTTCGCGGGTGGTCGCAACTGGGTGCGTGTATTTACGTTCGTGATATCAAGAGCTAATTTTGATTATAGCAAGATTCGGGCGGTCGGCTAACAGCGGAAAGATTATGACAGCAGACCTGTGCAAGAGGGTTATCGGATCGATTGATATTGAATAAGCAAACCTATCTTTGTCGGGAGCATTGATAGCTTGAAGTTAAACCAAATGCCCTGGGTTGCATCCTTACTACCCAGGGCTTGGGATATATTTGGTTGTCCTCATCACACTGTTGGCTCGCAATCCCACTTGGCTTGACGTTGCGGTAACGGTCCACTCATCATCGAATGAGGGAATACTTTAGCGCAGTGTGGTTCCATAGAGATTGAAGAATTGCCCCGACAGACCTTTCCAGCGTTGGGCTTCGACTTTCTGGGCCGGGGTCAGGCCGGCGTTGACCCGTGCCGTGCTGCCGTAGAAGTTCACGTACTGCCCGGCGATGCCACTCCAGCGGTCAGCCTCGACCTGCATGGCGGGGGAGAGCCCGGCGTTGACGCGAGCGGTGCTGCCATAGAGGTTGAACATCTCAGCGGCGACCCCGGTCAGGCGGTCGGCCTCAACCTGCAGTGCTGGGCTGATGCCGGCGTTGATGCGTGCCGTGCTGCCGTAGAGATTGACGTATTCGCCTGCCAGGCCATTCAGACGGGCGCTCTCGGCGTGCTTGATCCGGGCGATTGTCGTGATCTCGCTCGCGGCTGCTTGGCCGGGCAATATGGAAGCGAAGCTGGAAATGCGGCCATTGCTGACCAGGCTG
>JBFFMI010000141.1:0-7608 GCA_041554155.1 Anaerolineales bacterium | reverse complement strand
GCTATCCTGAAGCGATCCCCCTGTATGCAGAAGCCGCGGCGCTGTATGATATCCAGGGATCGATCTGGATTGGAGATGCCCGTTCTGGATTGGGGATTTCGCTCGCTGCTGCGGAGCAGTGTGTGGAAGCCGTCGAAGTACTTGAAGGGATCTACGAAGAGTTCATCTATGACGCCTGGGTGAATTACCACCTGGGCTCTTGCTATCTAGATCCGCAAGTTTTAGATCCCGATTTAGCAGAGCGTTATCTCGTGCGATCGGCCTTCCTCGGGATGGAGCTACCGGAGGACATTTGGGAAATAATTCCACGGTTCGACCTCCAGATCGGGGATGATCTCTGGCTGACCTATGGCTATTTCGGGATCATCGTTCCCGACGATCAGGGTGGTTTCTTCTTCCCAACGGATGAAGTGCCCTACCGGGAAGGCATTGAATACGCCTGGATGATGTTTCTCGACACCCCGCGCCCCTCGGTGAGTTGGACGGAGGAATACCAGATGCCTTCTCCACCCCAATCCTGGGGGACGATCGAGGCCAGCGGCTTCACCACGATCTCGGAGGATGGACGCATGGCCACGACGAATGTTGTGACAGAGTTGGTCGAACCCGTGATTGGCAACTCCTGGATCCTGGAACAGGGTGATCCACTCGGAGCGCATGAAATGAGGATCTATGTCGAGGGCGAGTACGTCACGACCTTCAAGTTTAACGTGGGGTTGGTAGGGGAGAGTTCGTAGGTCTTCGACCTACAGCTCTCCTCTTGTTCTGGTCTGGAGGTGGAGTTTATGGATATATCACTGGAGGAAAAGAAACTGCGTGTGGTCATCACTGGTCTGGAAACAAGCCAGGGTCACCTGCGTGATCTAGGATTCGATCACCTGGCAGATAGCCTGAATGAGGTCCTTGAGCAGTGCAACGCTGAGCTCATGAGCCTGGTGCCGGATGCTGAACCGGGGGTCCTCATGAAGAAGCAGGACCAGGAGTAGCCATTCCGATTGTCTACAGGATCGATATGTTGCCAAACACAGCTAACCGATGCTAAATCCCACCAGGATATTTGAAATTATCTTGCTTCTTGTCCAAGGCGGAGGGGAGCGATGAATGAAGCCCAAGCTGGAGACTTCTGTCCTGATAGATAGTATCGCAGTGAGATTGACTTTCATCTGGAGGATGAGAATATAGAGCGTAGGCATATGATCATTTCTCCTTGAATGATGGGAAGATGAGCCCCCAACATCTGGAGGTCTTTCTATGACGAACCAATGGCGGCTATTTTTAGGACCCCGTACCTGCGCTCGGTTAGCAATGATTACCCGCAACCTTGAGCGACCAATGGCAATCCATCCTGAGCGCTGGAACGCGATAAGAGGCGAAGTCGGTTGGAACGCATATCTCACCGAATCCGAGCATGACGCTATCTGGGCGACGATCTTCCCGGAGATTCAGGCTTCGCAGGTACTGGAGATCGAGCGTGATGTGGTCTAAGTCCAGCCAGAGATCACACTCGTGAAATTCATCATTTTTGATGCACTTAATTGGCACCTAGCATCTTCCTTGTTCTGAGTCCACACACGTTTTCCATAACTACACGCCTTGTAAGGAGCCTTCCATGAGTTTATTGAAGCGTGTCAAGCGAGGCTATGATCCTAAACAGGTCCTTAAGGATAGATATGTTTGGGCCGTCACCTGCAAGAGGTGCGGAGAATATCACGTCTTGCGCGGCAAGGTTGTTCATAAGAGGAAGCCATGAAATCTGAGACTGGCACAAGGATGGTCTTAATCGGACTGGCGATTCTGCTGCTGTCCTTCACAGGGCTGAAATACATGGAATATGAACATCGCCGGAGTGAGCAGGTTACATGGGAGCAACTAATGCTGGGCGATGCGTGGTATGACTACTGGTATCAAGTCCGATTAGAAATGTGGGAAACGAGGATCCAGTACTGATCGGCACTTTGCATGGTCGAGTGCACCCATATTTAGGCATCTACGAGAGCGAAATAGAGCGAAGCAGCCAATAATTGGGTCAAAACGAATGCATTGAGCATTCTTATCGTGTTTTTAGACACGAACTCTCCTCTAAAAACCACATCCTACAAATCCACAATCCATCTCCGAGTTCGCTGAACCAGAAGGCTGGATTAAGCTCCAGTACAAGATAGCGTTTCCGAAGACGCGTCTCTGACTCTCAATTATCATCTATTCTTGGGGAACTCCGATTATTTCGATCTCGTGCCATGCAATCCAGGAAGGGCTAACCGTGGTGGTGATGCGGATGCGGGCTATGCCAGTCAAGGGCGCCTCCGGTTTGAATTCCAGCACCTGATTCTCCTTGGTGAATCCCTCCAGCGAGGTCAGCAGGCGCAGCGACTCGCCCGGTCCGGCGGCCTCTATCCTATGGATGGTTTCACCTTCCGGATATTGAGCGACGGTCAGGCGGATCGCTTCTACAAGGCTTGGCCCGCCGAGATCAATTTCGATCCACTGTGGGGAATCGGCCCCGGCGCTCCAGATCGCATCAGTGCCGTCCACCGCGTTCTCGGGCGGTCCATCTAGCTTTGATCGCGATGCTAGTACCGGCTGACCAAGTGCCAGGTTGGTGGAGGTCCCCTCTGCTATGTTGCCGGTAGCGAAGGTCTCTTCCGCAGGCTCCGGGCAGAGGGTTTCTTGGCCGGGTCGGCAGTACTCGACGCTTCCACCCACCATTGTCATCCAGACTTCAAGGTCCATGATTTCAAGCGGATCGATAGTAGTCGGATCGTCCGAAAGTATGATCAGATCAGCCCATTTGCCAGGTGAAAGACTGCCCACTTCCGTTTCACGGAAAAGTGCATATGCACCGTTGATGGTCATCATCGGCAGTGCCTCTTCGATGGTGATGCTGTGCGAGGCCAGCCATTCTGGCGGTTGGCAGATGCTTCCATCTTCGTCAATTTCCTGTCGGGTCACTAAACTGAAAAGGTGGACGAACGGATCTGGCGAAGCATATGGGAAATCCGAATGCCAGGCTGCAGGAAGATTTGGATTGGCATCGAGGAACGCTCGCCAGTTTTCCAACCAGGACATGGGCTCCTGCCCAAAATACGCGCTGTAGTAGTTATCGTTCACTTCAGCACAAGTTGGATATTCCCCCCAGGCGATGGGAATGATCCCGATCTCAGAATATCGCCCTAGTAAATCGGGCCGAACAAAGGGGTTATGATCGATGCGGTGGCGGAGAAGATTTGCACTTCCACCCAGAGAAAATTCAATCGCATTCAATGCTTGCTCAATGGCCAGGTCTCCCTGGGCATGGATGGCAACCTGGTAGCCCGCGGCCTGGATGCTTTCCACAGCCTGGTTCAGACCATCTCGGGTATACCACAGGTCTCCATGGCCTCCATCGGGATATCCTGTACTCAGGGCGGCCCGTCCGCAAGTTCCGCCGTCGGCATAAATCTTAACGCCACCAACCCGCATCATTTCTCCGGGATCACGAGTGGGAGGAAACTCCTGATACCAATCTCCTAACACGTCTCCACAATTGGTGGAATATGCAAGGTATAAACTGGTACGCATTCGAAATTTCCCTGCTTGTTGATAATCTTGCATTTCCCGTAGAAATTCTGGCGATACAAACAACTCAGCCGAAGTCGTGATCCCGTAGGCTAAAGCCTGCTGCTGCGCCTGATCCAGGTCTAACCCTGCCAATCCAGCATCCCCCAACAAGTGGCTGTGAGCATCCACAAAGCCTGGCATGATTGTCCTTCCTTGCAAATCAATGGCCAGTGTATCTGGGCCTTGTAGTGCCAGTATCTGTTCGTCACTTCCAACGGCAACGATCTGCTCGCCCTGGATGGCCAGCGCCTGAGCGCGCCAGTGGTCCGGCTCCATGGTCAGCACTACCCCGTTGTGGAATATCAAATCGGCTGGTTCGGCTGGCGGCTTTATGGGGGTGCCGGTTGTGGTGCTCTGTGGGAACTGGTCAGCAGGTGGCTGACTCGCTGGCGCCGACATGGTTGGCGATGCGGGAATCCCCGGCTTGCAGGCAGCCAAGAACAAGCTGATGATCAACAACCATGATCGCCCTATTTTCATGATGCAAGCTCGATGAAATGCAATTCTATATTCAAATCCATTTCAGCCTTTCATATCTTTCCCAGCTTCATCTCGGCGATCACCTGCAGCTAGCGCTGATGTTTAGCTTTCTACGCCAGGGCCTCGGCCTGGTTTAAGTACCCGCTAGCCTGTCTAGCATTGTCCTTGAAACGAGCCAGTTCCGCCAGGTTCATGTAGAGCGGGATGCTGTTCTAAAGGTGTTGGATCCCTTCTGCTTCTGCTAGTCCTTCCTTATCACCGCAACATGTCCGTGGGGGATAATGGCTACATCTAGATATTGTGGAAGGTAGGAGGATGCATCAATTCAGGTGCACCCCTCTCTGATCTTACAATGAAAAAGCCCAGTATTTCAGAGCCTTTCTGAGAAACCTTATGATTCTTTAACAACCGATTACTACAATTAGCGGATACTCATGCATCTGCTTCCTACACTAATCGGTAACTCGTCGGGGTCGATTCATTAATCCCTCACCGGAGATTATCGCCGGCGAGAGTAATTTAATTACCCTCTGCTTAGGATCCACCCTGCATAAGTGGGTTTACCCGGGGAAACTGATTAAATGATTTCTATACCAAAACCAAAATATATTCCCATCCAAATTATGAGAAGTTTGAACGGGTATTTCCGTCTTAACTCTTAACTATGAATCCTACTATCGAAGGAGTATTGCTATGAATAAGAATCCATGGATCGCTGCGGTGTTAAACTTTTTTTTCATGGGGTTGGGAACCCTCTACATCGGCCGGCGCAAGCTGACCGGGCTTGGTCTTACTGTTGCCGCAATTGTTCTAACCTATGTGGAATTGCAATTACGTGCAGCTGCGCCAAGCCTATTCCCGATCATGTTTGTGGCGGTTTTTGTGGCTAATACCGTCTTAGCAATCGACGGTTATAACGAAGCGGGAATGTAATCAACAATTCCTGATCGCAGCCAAGGATTTCTACCTTGTATCGGAGAGATTCTTGGCTGTTGGTCAGGCCGAGATGGATGCTGGTAAGTCGAATCGTTTGACGAGTGAAGGGCTCAAGAATGCTGTGAGTTCGGTGATATGCCCCTTCTCCGTGCTAAATATGGGTAGGATCAGACCTGTCGGCTGATAGGCACCCAGCTCTCCTTCATTGTGCTGGTACATGCCATAGGCAGGACGCCCATTAGCTGATGTCGCGAGTAACTTCCATTTCACGCCAGAAATGAAGACATAATTCTGCAACGCACGCTGAATGGCATCGCGCCCCGAATACCACACGCCCATCGGGGGCATGGCAAAATTCGCTTTTTCGTGCAAGAGGCCAATCAAGGCGACCAGATCGCCGCTTTCCCAAGCATTGACAAAATCATCTAAGATTTGGTTTGAAGCCTCAACATCTTCATGTTGTGAGAGTTCAAGTGTCTTACGCGCTCGGTATAGATGGTTATTAATGGAAGCCACGGTCAGACCCAGAGCTTCTGCAACTTCATCCGCACGCCAGTTGAACACTTCACGCAGAATCAAGACAACTCGCTGGCGCACATTCAATTTTTGCAAAGCGATCATAAAGGCCAGCGATATAGTTTCGCGACGCTCGAATGACAAATCGGGGGAAGGGACAGAACCGCTTAACCATGAACCAGGAAGAGGATCCAGCCAAGGTAAGGAGGAACGGGGCGGAAGGGGTGGAGTATCAGGATCGGCAGGGTCCCCATCCAGTGGAAGCAAGACCACCCTTTTCTGCTTGCGCGATTCATCGAGCCATAGACGTGTCGCAATAACATAGAGCCAATTTCGTAACGATCCCTGTCCTTTAAAACTTTTAATTTTGTTCCAGGCTCGGAAAAAGGTATCCTGCACGATGTCTTCAGCCTCGTCAAGCGAGCCGCTTAGGCGATAACAATGGACCAGCAACGGTTTGCGATATGGCTCGACGAGAGCGCTGAATGCGGCCGAATTTCCAGCTCGTGCTTCCGAGAGATACTCAGTTTCCTCTGGTGTAGCTAACAGCATAAGATGTAAATACCTGTAGGTTTTTCATACGCTAACACAGAATGATTAAAAGCCCTGCAGTGCAGCACACCGGGCGCCCCTCGTTCATCCCAACGTTCTTGTGGGACAGCTAGACGCTATCCAGCGGCTTGTACCGCATACTCTCCCTAGGCGTGAACCGGCTGAATCTTCGCCAGCTCTCGAGCCTCGGATTCCCGCGCTTCATAAAGATCCCATCGAAACTGCAAATTCATCCAAAAGCCTTCCGTGTTCCCGAAGTATTTCGCCAGCCTCAAAGCCGTGCTGGGTGTGATGCCTCGCTTGCCATTGATGATCTCATTCACCCGCTGGTAGGGCACATGAATACCATCCGCGAGCGCGCGCTGCGTCAAACTCATCGGCTTGAGAAACTCTTCCAGGAGCATATCTCCTGGATGCGTGGGACGTCGGTTTGTTGGGGTACGAACCATTTCTAACTCCTTGCTTCTTCTACCCGTGATAGTCTACAATTTCTACGGCCTCAGGACCTGCTTCTTTCCAGACGAAGCAGATTCGATACTGATCGTTAATTCGTATGGAGTACTGCCCTTCTCGATCTCCGGAGAGTGCCTCAAGCCGGTTGCCAGGCGGAATGCGCGGATCAAGAAGTTTGGTTGCGGAATCCAGCTGATCCAGCTTCCGAAAAGTCACCTTCCAGATCGCACGCGGGCATACACGACGAGCGGATACCGAGTTCACCCCGTTGAAGATATCTTCGGTACCTTGATCGGCGAAGGACAGGATCACGGTATCATAATATCACGGATATCATGCTATAGCAACCAATCTAAAGCGCCGCTGGATAATTTATGAATATTCGGATAATTATAGGAAAAATACAGATGAATCAAACCCTTATATGGAAACTTGCCTCATCCCAATTTAGCCTCCGATTACTCATATTATTGGACACTGAAGCATAAATATTTAAGAGACCATTCCTTAAGCCCCAACAGGGTGCTTCAAACCTACCATTTTTCATACTATAGTAGGTTCTAGGTAACGGGGATGCATTCCAGTAAAACCCCCCTAAAGGAGATTAATGGAACCTTTCCTCTGAATCGCAAGTTAGGCTAACGCTCCATTTTCCAAGCATTTCAACAGGGACCATTTCGGGACGAAACAAAAATTGTCTAATATTTTGTCGAGCATTCCAAGAATAGCCGAGAAACGGATCGCCATGCGCGTCACACCGGAGGCCGCGCGGGCGATTAGGCAGGGTCATCCTTGGTTGTTTGAAAGCGCAATTACCCAACAAAGTTTCGCAGGCCATCCTGGTGACCTTGCCGTAATTTTTGACAAAAAACGTCGCTTTTTAGCAATCGGCTTATTCGATCCCCATTCTCCCATCCGCGTGCGTATCTTGCAGGCGGGTAAACCAGTCTCTATCGGGCGAGAATGGTTCCAGGATAAAATCACCTCTGCCTGTAACCTGCGCTCCCCGCTCCTCGCTCAACCTGCCCCTCAACAAACGACCGGCTGTCGGCTCATCCACGGGGAAAATGACGG
>JBFFMI010000140.1:0-7680 GCA_041554155.1 Anaerolineales bacterium | reverse complement strand
GCAGTATCTTCTTCAAGTGCAATTAGCGACGGGCTCTCATCCAATAACTCATAGGTTGTATACCAATCGAGATGCAGATGGCGTTCTGGCGCTCGCGTGATCAGATTAGCAACCAGCGAATGATCATCACCCGTGGTCGGCCTGACGGTCCAGAGTTGGGAAGTGGGTTTGCGTTCGGCTTCGGTCAAGTGGATTTATGGCTTGAGGATGCGGGAGGGTAGGCTTAAAATCTTCCGCACGAGTCGATTTCTCCAGGTATTTTTTGTGCCTGTTTCGAGCGCCCCCCGCATGGTTGAAACTGCTTCAATGGCGCGCCCCTGTCGTAAACGCACCCGGGAGAGCGCCTGTAGGGTGAAGCGTTCGCTTTCTGGATCATTGAGTTGTGCAAAGTGCCGGGAGGCTTGTTGATAGTGCGCTTCGGCTTGCTCCAACTCCCCCAAACCTTCATAGGCTGCTGCCATGTTCCCGAGGCTCTGTGCGGCCTTGATCTGTTCGTCGTGATCTTGAAAGATTTGGTTGGTGCCTTCAAGGACATCCAATGCGGCCTGGAAGCGATGAACCTGACCCAGGGCTACCGAGAGATTATTGGCCGTTTCAGCCGATGCCAGGATGTCGCCCTCCTCAACATAGGCGGTATGGGCACGTTCAAATAGATCGATGGCTTGTTCAAAGGCGCCCCGCTTGTATGCTTGCAGCGCTTCCTCTGCCAGCGCAGCAGCGTGCAGTCTCACCGCAGCAGGCCCCTTAAAGCTTCCAGAACAGAATCGAGCTTATCGAGCTCGACACCGCTGAGGCGGGCAGCGATCCGCAAGTAGGGTTCATTATCCGGCTGAATAAAAAAACTACGCAGTTCAACCGGAAGTTGCGAAAAATGCTCAAAAGCACGTTGGTTACGGTGCCATTCCCCGACAGGCCCTTCCTGGTTCATGAAAACCTCCAGTGGCAGGTCGAGGACTTCGAGGATGATTTCCAGGTCGGGGATCGATATGGGTCGTTCGCCTCGTTCATAGGCGCTAAGGCGACTGGGGGGCATATCAACGAGCTCTGCGAGCTGACGAATCGAAAGATCCTTCTCGCTACGGTTTTTGCGCAACATTGCCCCGATCATTCTCTGGCGGAGCATGATCATGATCTCAGGCTTGATTTCGCGTTCCACTTCTAATTCTTCGGGGGAAGGGGAAAGGAAAAGCCGCATCGGCATATCGAGGTGGTAGGCCAGGATCTCAAGTTCGGGGAGGGAGATCGATTTTCGGCCGTGCTCATAAGATGAAAGCGTGCTGCTTCCGCATCCGATAAGAGCAGCGGTCTCTTTAATACTCTTGCCTGCCTCCAGGCGGGCTTCACGCATGAGCGCGCCCAACATTTTGGCCCGAAGGAAGCGTGCTTGCTTTGTACTCATGGGATAGCTCCTGTGCGGCGATTATAGCAGACCCGTTTCACGGCGCTTTTGCCCCAATCACCGGCATCTCAGAATGAATCAACCCCTTGGCTCAGTAATCGGATGCGTTTCAAGTTCTCCCGCGATAATTTGCTTGGCAAGATTCTGGATGGCCAGGTTGACCCGATGGTCTGGAAAGCGGAGCTGGATCGGTGCATGCAGTGTATTCACCAGTGCCAGTTGTTCGCGCATATTCGGAACCGCCGCAGCCACGGCATTTCCCAGTCGGCCGATCACCGTCTCGGTGGTCATCCCTTCTGTCGGGAGCGGACGATTAGATACATACCAGATCCGTGTAGGGTCGATGCCATTCGTCTCAAGGAAATTTCCGAGGGCCAGTGCGTTACTCACGCACTCCTCATCAGACTGAAGGACAATGACGAGCCGATCGGCCTGTGCCATCACGACACGCGCAAGGGGTGAGATATTTCTACCCAGATCTACGATGATGTGGTCATAGCGGGTTGATAGGGTTTGCAGTAGCGGTGCGATGCGATCCGCCTTGACAGCTTCGGCTTCGCGCGGCGTCCTCACGCCGGCGAGTAGACGGAACTCCCAACCTTTTGGCGGCCGAAGTTGCTCCTCCAGGAAAGCTGGCGTCAAATCTGCGGGGGGGAGCTGCGTTAATTGAGCGAGATCGAGTGTGTTCTCTAAGCCCGAGATCCAGCGGAGAGAGCCCAGGGGTAGCACCAGATCACAAACGAGCGTTTTATCCCTGCCAGCGGCTATTCCGATGTGGTGGGCCAGATTGATGCAAATGGATGAAGTTCCCACCCCTCCTTTTGCGCCGAGGAATGCGATGATCTTGTTTGCCGCTCGATAGGGTGGCGGTTCTCCTCCATGCTCGTGGGGTTCAACATGATGCCGAAGGTACTGGATCAACATCTGGATCGCATCTGCTTGCTTCATGATGAAGTGATCCAGGCCGGCCTCCATGCCTGCGGTGGAAACCCTGGGGTCGCTCAAATGGGTGAGGCCGATGATGAGGGTGCGCTGGGTACGCTGATCCTGCCGGAGCTTTCGAATCAGTTCATTGGCCTCAATATCCGCCAGATCCATCTCTGTAACAATGATATCGGGAAAATCGCGCCAGGCCAGGATCAAGCCTTCCTTCCCGGTAGGCGCGACCTGGATATCATAGCCAGCCCTGCTCAACATATGATGCATGAAGACAGTGGTCTTCGTATCTGGATCGATTACAAGGAGCTTTGGTCCAGTCACAGGTACGCTCTATTCAAGTCTAGCTCTCGCTCACTCCGCAGGTGGAATGAAGTATCCAATGCCCTGACGGGTCAGGATATGAACCGGGTTTTTGGGATCGGGTTCAATTTTCTGGCGCAGGCGGCTCAAGCAGACCCAGAGAATTTCTTTATCATCCTTGTATTCAGGACCCCAAACTGTTGTGAGCAGGTCTTCCGGGCTCTGCACAACACCAACGGCATTGGCGAGGGTTTGCAGCAATCGATACTCGGTGGCGGTGAGCGAGACCTCATTTTCACCGACCTTGACCTGGGCTTTTGCCAGGTCGATTTCGAGCTCATGGTGCTTGAAAAGCGGCTGATGGAACCCTTCCACAGTGTCTCGCTCGGCGCGTCGCAGCACGGCCCGTACCCGGGCGAGCAGTTCCTGGGCGGAGAATGGTTTGACAATGTAATCATCGGCACCCGCATCCAGTCCACGCACCCGATCTCTTTCCTCGCCCTTCGCCGTCAGGATAATGATGGGGACAGATGAGAACTCACGGATCCGTTCGCAAGCGGTAAACCCATCCATGACCGGCATCATGACATCCAGCAGCACAATATCAGGTTTCTCGTTGGCCACGCCATCCACGGCTTGTTGACCATCCATCGCTGTAACAACAGCATACCCGGCGGTCTCCAGGTTGATTTGAACCAAGCTTAAGTAGCGGGGTTCATCATCGACAACCAAAATCGTGGTAACTTCAGAATCGGACATCACCATACTCCTCGTCTTCCCAATCACCATCAAAATTCAGTGGGAGTGTAAAGTAAAACCGTGTCCCCTGCCCGGTTGCACTCTCAACACCGATCTCACCCGAATGTGCCTCAATAATTTTACGGCAAATATATAAACCTAGACCGGTACCCCTCTTATTGGTGTCCTGGGGAACTCGGTAAAAGCGCTCGAAAAGGTGGGGGGTATGTTCGGAATCAATCCCCGGACCATCATCGATGACTTCAACCAGCATATGGTCATCATGTTCGGTCGCCTGCACGGTCACAAGCGCTTCGGGGGCGTACTTTTGTGCATTGTTCAAGAAATTATCCAGAACCTGTGCCACTCGCGTCGAGTCGATACGTTGGATCGGAAGGTCAGCGGGAACGTCCAACGTGACCTGCATATCGGGATGGGCGCTCTGGATCCGTTGCACGGAAGCTCGCAGGATGGGACCCAGCCGGGCAGGCTCGAGCGTCATGCTCAAGGATCCGCTTTCCAGCCGGGATGAATCCAACAGGTTATCGATTAATTCACGCAAACGGTCGGATTCATCATCGATGATCCTTAGAAACTCAGCCCGCTTTTCATCGTCCCAGGTGGTGTCTTCCCGCATCAGGGTAGTGACATAGCCTTTAATAAAGCCCAACGGTGTTCTGAGTTCGTGTGAGATAGTAGAGATAAATTCATCCTGCATGCGAGCAAGCTCGCGCTGTGCCTCGAGGCTGGCGATTCGGCGGGCTAACCGACGATTCTGAAGCAGTTGACCGACATGCCAGGCGACAAATTCTGCCAGACGGATATGCTCGGGTGGATAGGCCGGTCCACCAAAGCGTCCGAAAACCAAGCTTCCCACACATCGGCCTCCAACAAGAAGTGGCAGGCCGAGATAATCACGGCGACGCTCACGCCCCTTGATGCTAGGCCCGGCATCTTCTTGTCGAAGCACGGTTTGGCCCATTTCGAACGCTTCCAGAGCGGCGGGCTCACCCCACGCCAACTCGGCCTCTTGGGAACGACCGCGTCCGAGTGCACGGGCGTATGCCGGTTCCAATTCCTCCGACTCGTCATCCTGCAAGTAAAGGGCTGCAGTGTCAAATATGAATATCGTCCGGGCAAGGCGCAAGACGGCATCGAGGCCCGAATCAGTATCAAAAGTCTCGGCAACAACACGCGCGATAGCGTACACCGCGTTGAGTTCGGTTCCATACGTGAGCGTTTCGGTCGAGATCAAGGGACCTGTCATGACCCTCCGCTATTCATGGGCAGGGTAAAGTGGAAGGTGGTACCCTTGCCCTCTTCGCTCTCCACGTCGAGTTGTGCGCCATGTGCTTCCAGAATTAACTTTGCCAGGGATAAACCCAGGCCGGTACCGCTGTAGCGCCTGGTTGGGGATCCATCCAGTTGGTGGAAGGGCTCAAAAATCTCATCCAACTTCTCTGGAGAGATCCCGATGCCAGTGTCCTTCACCGAGATGCGTAAGCCCAGATCGACGACTTCAGCGCTGATCAGAATCTTCCCCTCTGTAGGCGTAAATTTAATGGCGTTGTCAACCAGCTGAAATAGAGCCCAGGACAGCCGTTGGTTGTCAATATTCAGCGTCGGTAGATCGGTTTGTGCCTGCCAGCTCAATCCAACCCCTGTTTGCTCAGCCTTTGATTTCGAGCGCTCAAGCACATCCAAGATCAGCGCTTCCAAATCTGTATCTTCTAGCTGGAGTGAGATGCCTTCGCGGGAAGCGGTTGAAAATTCGATCAGGTCTTCTATCAGGGTGCCCAGGCGATTGGTCGCTCGCTGGATGACGACCATGGCTTCAGCTTGCTCTTGGGGAAGCTTACCGAACTCATCCGCGACGAATAATTCCACATAACCCTTTATGTGCGCCAATGGTGTACGCAGCTCGTGGGAGATGTTAGAAATCAGGTTGGCTTTGATCTGGTTCAGCTCGGTCACGCGTTCGAGTGCATTGCGAAGCTCACGCGTGCGCTCTTCTACGCGTTGCTGAAGGGTTCGATTTGATTCTTGGAGGGCTGCATGTAATTCAACGATCTGCTGGGTTATGGCGCGATCAAGCGTGGCCCGATCGACGATTTCCATCTGCAGCAAGGTTTGTCCCAAGAGTACTTGCTTGCCCTTTTCGGAGAGCTCCTTCTGGCGTTTGAGCGCAGCCCGAAGTTGGGCCTCGGATATAAGTTTTTCCCGAATCAGGAATTCCCCGATGCGGGGAACGAGCCATTGGGGGGTGGTGTCCATGGGTGCAAATGTTGGCATGCCTTCCAGATAGGCCTTTTCGCCAAGCAGGGAAAGCAAAGCCAGGTCGATCCCACAACCCGGGCATATCCGGGCATCACCTGGCATGGGTTGCTGACACTGTGGGCACAGAATCAGCGAAGTTTTGCTTGATGGCGTGTCAGACATTCGGACTCTTTTCCTTCCAGTTTTCAGTGCACATCATAGACTCTCTATAGGGAGCAGGCAAGCGGAGAAGTCCGACACCTGCAAGGACCCTGTAAGGTACAGACTGGAGAGAATGGCCGATAATGTGAGCATAGAAAGGAAGACGCAGATGGCAGTTGAAGTTCTCCTTATTGACGACGATCCAGATCTGGCGATGATGCTCCGCACGCTACTTCGTGGCCAGGATTTTCAAATCCGGTCGGTATTTACCGGTGAAGAAGGCATTGAAGAGTGCAAATCATCGGTTCCAGATGTCATTATTCTCGATCTGCTTATGCCCGGCATGGATGGCTGGGATGTGTGTGAGCATATCCGAGAATTTTCAGATGTACCGATCCTCATATTGTCCGCGCTGGGTTCGCCGGGTAGCGTCGCCCGCGCCCTGGATGCTGGAGCGGATGATTACTTGATCAAACCCGTACATGCCAGCTTGCTGGCATCACGATTGCGCACACTGGTTCGGCGCCGGCTAAAGGTCGAAGAGGTCGTCGCCGCTTAACCTTTCGTAAGGATCGCTGGCTGGCAACCGCGTTTCCCTCTTCCGGACCACGCAGCAACCGGCTGCGTGGTTTGGTTTAAGCCAAAGGTTAAACTACAACGGCGTTTTGACCGCACCGCCATCAAACATCAGTGCGTGTCCGTGGATAAAGGACGCGGCAGGAGAGGCCAGCCAGGCGATTGTCTGGCCGAACTCTTCGACTGTTCCCATGCGCCCTAATGGGACATCAATAGCAATCCGTGCAGCTTGCTCTTCCACACTGATCCCACTTCGGGCTGCCCGATCAGCCATCAACTGCTCGACCCGGTCTGTCCATGTCCAGGCGGGATTGATCGAATTGATCCGAATTCCGCGCGGGCCAAATTCATTCGCTAATGACTTCATCAGCCCAATCACACCCAAACGCAGTGAATTCGAAAGGATCAAATTATCGATGGGTTGTTTTACCGAATACGATTCGGTAGCCACGATCGATCCGCTGCCTTGTGCCAACATCCCTGGAAGCGTGGCATAACATAATCTCACCGCACTCATGAGGGTCAGTTGGATCGCCTTCTCCCAGTCTTCGACCTCAAGATCGAGAAAGCCACCAGGTGGCGGTCCACCAGCATTGATGATCAGGATATCCATCCCGGACAGATCTTTGGAAGCCGCAGCGACTACCTTCTCGATATCTGCCGCCAGCGTGAGATCAGCCTGGTAAGCAAATACCTTGGTATCCACTGTTGATTGAATTTCCTCGGCCGTCTGATGGATGGCCTCACTCCGGGAGCAAATGGCGATCGTTGCGCCTTCTGTTGCTAGCGCTTCGGCGGCTGCCCGGCCGAGACCCTTCGATGCAGCCGCAATCAAAGCTCGTTTGCCCGTTAACCCCAGATCCATACGTTTTGACCTCCCCAAGTCTTATAACATCAGGATTTGATCGTCTACGACCTGAATGTCAGGTCGGTATTTTTCGATCCAGTCCGGGATCTTCTCAAGCACCCGTTGGATATGCTTCTGATCATTGCTCACGATAGCGCAAGCGATGATTGAAGCGCGATGGTGGTCATGCCGATCGATCTCGGCGGCAGAGATATTAAATTCCTTGTGCAAGCGCGCAAGGAGCGGTTTAAGCCGGCTCCGTTTTTGCTTCAGGGAGTCACAACCTGGCAGGTGCAGCTCCACAGTGAGTGTGCCAACATGCATGCTTTAAGTCTAGTTTGGTTGTTGGGCCGAGACAAGGCATCCAGGTCTGTGTATAATGCGATTCATGAAGAAGAACCTTGTTTTCATCATCCTGCTGGCACTCACAGTCGTTATTGTCGTGTTTGGCGTATTACTGTTG
>JBFFMI010000139.1:0-7788 GCA_041554155.1 Anaerolineales bacterium | reverse complement strand
TTCGGTCGATCGCGTTGTAGCGCTCATCACCGCTGGGATGGGTCGTCTGCGTTTTGGGTTCTCCGTTTGTATTATTTATCTTTGCCATCGCCCCATCCATTCTGCTGTGTTGAATAGCCCATGCAAGGATGCTATCCAGGCAGGCTCAAATCGGATCTTGGATCGAAGTTTGGTCTGCCAGACAAGACAAGACGGACCAAAGCACTCATCATTATAGGGAAGGGTTGCAGATGAGTAGAAGTGAGATAAGTCATACGTGTACATCCGGAGACTCATATCTCTGCAGACCCATGTTCGTTCAGGATGGAAGAAAGCCCCGGGTCGAACTTCGACAGGGGCGTTCAGATTTATTACGAATCAAGGTTAAAGCGTTAGTTCCCAAGCCTCAAGCAAGGATAATTTTCCAGTATCGGTGAGGTCAAGTGTGAGAGGGGTGATAGAGACGTAGCTGTTGGCTAAAGCCCAGAAGTCCGTCCCGGGCTCGATCACCCCGCCCGGCGATTCTCCGCCTATCCAATAGTAGTCCATGCCGCGTGGATCAAGACGCTCATCGAGCGCGTCATGATATTCCCGTAGGCCCTGGCGTGTGATGGCGATACCCCGGATCTGATCGCGGGTCCCATAGGGGATGTTCACATTTAAAAGCGGTGTCCCATCGCCCGAGCGCTGTAGAACCTGACGAGCAATTTCAGCCGCTATCGACGCAGCTGTACTGTAATCGAGCGGGCTGAGGTGTTCGGCCGGCGGGTCAATAGAATAAGCGATCCCGGGAACGCCTGCGATAGCGGCTTCCATAGCGGCGGTAACCGTTCCGCTATACGTCACATCATGTCCCACATTGGCACGAGGGTTGATCCCCGAGACGACCAGATCGATCGGTTCCTTGATCAATCCCAGTAAAGCCAAGGCCACACAATCTGAGGGGGCGCCATCGCTGGCTAGGGCCGGTGTTCCATCGGCCAGGCGGGTTTCAGAGACACGGAGAGGACGGTGCATCGTTTTCACATGGCCGGATGCGGACCAGTTGCGATCGGGAGCGAGGATGGTGATCCTCCCAATCGACTGAAAAGCACTTGCGAGTGCGGCCAGGCCAGGCGCCTGCACGCCGTCATCGTTGGTAATTAAAATATGCATGCTATCTCCTCGAATGCCGGCGATTGTACCCCAACCAGGTCAGTCCGGCTTGCAAGGAGATTGAAAGGAGAGGCACCATCGTACCTGTCCTATACTCGGAACCACATCTTCAAAGCAGTGGCTAAATATTAAAGCCTCCCGTAAAATCAGCGCCTATTCCCCACAGGCGCCAGGGAAACAAAAGCATTTCACTGGAGTGGATGCCGTGGGTATCGGTGAAAACATTAGAACCGCGAGTCCGTAATTTTCAGGTTTGAAATTCTATGTGGAAGGAGTTGTTCGATGAAGGTGCACAAACGTCTTGTCTATGTTCTCGTAATCCTGGTGCTGGGTGTACTCCTGAGTGCTTGTGGTGGCTCCAAGGCAGATGGTCCGGGTGCGGCCGGGATGGTGGAAAAATTGGATGACATCACGAAGGCCATTATCCAGATTGAAGCGCAGGGCACCTTTGTCGATCCTGAGTTTGGGGTTCAGGAAAATGCAGCCGGCACAGGTTCTGGGTTCATCATCGACCCATCTGGCCTGGCGGTTACCAACAATCATGTTGTTACCGGTGCCGCGTTACTGAAGGTGAGGCTCGCCGGTGAGGATGAACTCCGAAACGCCCGTATTGTCGCGGTATCCGAGTGTTCCGATCTAGCCGTGATTGATATCGATGGTGATGGCTTCTCCTATTTGGATTGGTTTGATGCCCCCATTAACGTTGGACTGGACATTTACGTTGCGGGTTTCCCGCTAGGTGACCCGGAATTCACGCTCACCAAGGGCATCGTTTCTAAAGCGAAGGCGGACGGTGAATCCCCCTGGTCGTCCGTCGATTCTGTCGTCGAATACGATGCTGTTACTAACCCGGGCAACTCCGGTGGACCGGTCATCACTGAAGATGCTAAAGTGATTGCCGTCCATTACATGGGCAACTCCCAGACCAGGCAGGCTTTTGGTATCTCGCGCGATCTCGCAAGGGGTGTGGTCCAGCAGTTGCGCGATGGGACAGATCTCGACTCGATCGGTGTCAATGGTGAGGCTGTCTCCGCCACGGATGGTAGTTTAACCGGTATCTGGGTTGCCTCCGTAAAATCCGGATCGATTGCGGACGGATCCGGACTGAAACCCGGCGATATCATCTTGAAAATGGAGGGCCTGAATCTAGCCACCGACGGGTCTATGGCGGACTACTGCGATATCATACGGACTAAGGGGGTTGATGAGACCCTCACAATGGAAGTCCTGCGCTATGCCACAGGCGAGATTCTGGAAGGTCAACTTAATGGCCGCAACCTCACCGTCACGGGAGCTCAGGGTCCAGGTGGCGCGCCCTCCGGTGGTGCTACAGGGGCTAGCGGATACACCTACGTGACGGACGACCAGTTCGTCCTCGAGGTGGAAATTCCATCCAGTTGGGTTGACGTGGATGGCAGTGAATGGACCCTGGATTCTCAGTCGATGGGGCCGTCGATCTGGGCTGCACCAGATTTATCCGGGTTCCTTGATACCTGGGAAGTGCCCGGGATGCGCTACAACCTGACGACCAACCTCAACGCTCTGGGTGGCTTGAGCGGATATCTTGATAGCTCGTTGGAGAGTTATACAAGCGTCTGTGACTACCTCGGACGCGAGAGTTATGATGATGGAGCCTTCGTTGGGCAATATGATACCTATGAAAATTGTGGCGGTACGGCAACATCCTACGTCATCCTGGCTGCTGCACCGAGCGTTCCTGATGACTACATGCTCATCGTTGAAGTGCAGATGGTGTCTGCGTCTGATGAAGAGGCGGCAGGACACATCTTTGATACGTTCAACGTGATTGGATTGGCATCGGGCGGTGGAGCCGTGGGGGATGATCCCTACAGCTCGGCTGGCTCGATCGGGAGCTATGGTGAATACACCCAGGTTACGGATGACTATAATTCGATCGTCGTCGACGTACCGATGGCTTGGAACCAGGTCGATGGACGGCCTTGGTCACTGAACGATGAGATTGTGGGTGCCTGGATTACCGCCTCACCCGATCTAGGAGGCTTTGAGAGCTCCTGGAACGTCCCCGGGATGAACTTCAAGGTTAGCGAAGATCTCGCCTATCAAATAGGGTACATCGAGCTGCTTAACACATACAGCGCAGGATACCGTGACCAGTGCGAATACGATGGGCGATATGAATATGACGATGGTTATTACCGCGGGAGGTACGACTATTTTGTCAAGTGCGGCGGCGCCGGCGGGCCCGGTTTGTGGTTGCTCTCAGCGGTATCTAAAACCGATCAATTCGCCTATTTGATCGTCGTTGATGTGGTGATCACCTCGGATGCGGATTGGGATGCAGTTGAAAAGATCATCGCCAGTTTTGATGTGGTCGGACAACTGCCCTGAGCCTGCTGTCAGTGGTGGATTACAAAACCCCGCCTGAATTGGCGGGGTTTTTTGTTCAACGCTGTAGAGCCCGGATCCAACTCATAATTCCAGGCGCCTTGCAAGCATCATGAGAATCTAAATTGGAATTTCTGTGCGTTGACAGCCCGGTTTCCACCGTGATATCATCCGTACAGCGAAGCTGGGTGAAATTATTCGCATTTATTTAGCCCTCTTCGGTCCGGTTTCATTCATATCATCCTGCAAGAAAGTGCATCCCAGCATGGTGTGCACTGAGTAATTGATTTTGTAAGACTCTGAGCGAGGATGTGGCATCCATGAGGTGGGCGTCGAAACCGGGCGTCCACCGTTTTTATTTATATTAAGGGGTTGTACTTATGAGCGTTGATTTTATTGCTCGCTTGATCGGCATGGTAGGACTGTTTATCGGTGGTTTCTACACCGGCACAGTTCTGGGGAAATCAGCCGGTGATCAACCGGTGCTCTGGGCCATCATTTTCGGCCTGGTGGGGGCTTTGATGGGATTGGTTGTGACACCTTTCCTGACCACCCGACCCATCCGTGCGATTCGAACTCGAATCACACAGGTCTCGGTTCGCACGATGATCGCTGGCCTGATCGGTCTGATTGTGGGATTGATCATTGCCGCACTGGTTGCTTTTCCATTCTCCATGCTGCCCACTCCTTTCAGTCAGCTGCTTCCGTTCGTTGGTGTCATCCTCTTCAGCTATTTAGGCGTGACGATTATGGTCATGCGTCAGAATGACATCATGAATCTGCTGGGCAATCGCTTCAGTTCGCCCTTGAATGAACAGGTGGAGGGCCAAACAAACGGGGCGGTTGTATTGCTCGATACGAGCGTGATTATCGATGGCCGTATAGCCGACATCGCCCGTACCGGGTTTGTTGCAGGGCCAATGCTGGTTCCCTCCTTTGTTCTGAACGAACTGCAGCATATCGCGGATTCATCGGATGGATTACGTCGACAGCGCGGCCGTAGGGGTCTGGACATCCTCAACCGGCTGCAGAAAGACCCCTCCATATCTTTCCGCATTTCCGATCTAGATGTTGAAGGCATCCGGGCGGTAGATGACAAGCTGGTGGTCCTCGCAAAGCAGCTTAATAGTCAAATCCTGACCAATGACTACAACCTCAATCGGGTGGCTGAGCTGCAGGGTGTATCGGTGTTGAATATCAACGAATTGGCCAATGCGGTAAAGACCGTATTCTTACCGGGCGAAACCCTGGAAGTCAGCGTGATCCAGGAAGGAAAGGAAAGTGGCCAGGGTGTCGGCTACCTGGATGACGGGACAATGGTTGTGGTGGAAGAGGGGAAAGATTTTATCGATCGCCAGATCCCGGTGACCGTTACCAAGGTTTTACAAACTGCTGCTGGGCGTATGATATTTGCCCGACCCGATGGCGGGGATTCGGGCTCAGCTAAAACTGAGTGACCCCATGACCCTAAAGATCTACAATACGATGACCCGCAAGAAAGAAGCATTTACGCCGATCGAGGCGGGCAAGGTGCGCATGTACGTTTGCGGACCAACGGTATACGACAAAGCGCATGTGGGCCATGCAATGTCGTCAATTGTGTTCGACATCATTCGACGCTACCTGGAGTATAAAGGTTTCGACGTCGACCATGTCATGAATTACACCGATGTCGATGATAAGGTGATCATCCGCGCGCAAGATCTGGAAGTTGATGCACTGGGTTTAGCCGAGAAATATATCGCTGAGTATGACCAACACCTGAAAGAACTCAACGTGCTTCCTGCAAAGGTATATCCCCGCGTCTCGACCGAGATCAGTGAGATCACCGCCATGGTTGAAGGCCTGATCGAAAAAGATTATGCCTACGCAGTCGAAGGGGATGTCTTTTTCAGGGTGGGACGTGATGAGGATTATGGGCGTCTATCACGGCGGGATACGGATGATATGCGGGCAGGGGCGCGCCTGGGTATCGACGAGCGCAAGGAAGATCCGGCCGATTTTGCCCTGTGGAAATCTGCAAAGCCCGGTGAGCCAGCCTGGGACAGTCCCTGGGGCCCCGGGCGTCCTGGTTGGCATATCGAGTGCTCGGCGATGAGCCTTCACCATCTGGGTGAAGAATTAGACATCCACGGTGGTGGTAACGACCTGATCTTTCCCCACCACGAGAATGAAATTGCCCAGTCTGAGAGCTATACAGGAAAAACATTTTCCCGGTACTGGGTGCACAACGGTATGATGCAGCTGAGCGGGGAAGCCATGTCCAAATCTACTGGTAATGTTTTCTCCGTGGAAAACTTCCTCGAGCAGCATCATGCTGATGTTCTCCGGCTCATGATCCTGAACGCCAGTTATCGTAGCCCGCTCACCTATAACGAAGAGGTAATTGAGCAAGCTGAGAAAGCACTGGAGCGCCTGAAAGGCGCATTGCGTCCGGCAACACCCTTAAGCGAGGGGCCGGCAGGGGCAGAAGAAGCCTTGGCAGCAGCGCTCGATTCCGCGAAGGCGGGCTTTGAACAGGCAATGGATGATGATTTTAATTCCGCAGGAGCACTTGGTCACTTGTTTGACCTGGTCAAAGCGATCAACACCGCTCGCAGCGCCGGGATCGATGGCGAGACCTTGGCCACCGCGCAAGATCAGCTCGGCAGGTTGGCAGGCGTGTTAGGTTTGCGACTCGAGCAGGCTGACCCAGTTGAAGGTGGAGCATCCCCTTTTATCGATTTGCTCCTGGATGTTCGCGCTGGTCTGCGCGATGCGAAGCAATGGGAGCTTTCGGATATGATCCGGGACAGGTTGGCCGAGATGGGGATCTCCATCGAAGATGGCAAAGAGGGGACCACCTGGCGGGCAGGCTGATTCAAGCGAACTCACTTCCTGACCGATTGAGACAATGAGCCGTTCAACGTCACATGACCTGCTCTACGGGCGTAATCCAGTTCTCGAAACGCTCCGTTCCCGCAGGCGCGAGGTTCACAATCTGGTTGTCCAGCAAGGATTGGATCCCAGCCCAACGGTTGAGAAAATACTGGCAGAAGCTGACCGGCAGCAAATTCCATTTGCATGGCGATCCCGTCAAGAGATGGACAATCGAGTGCGGAACCATCAGGGCGTGCAGTTGCAGGTCGGACCCTACCCGTATGTCGAATTGACAGAAATCCTGGAGCTGGCGCAAACTCGCTCTGAACCGGCTCTGCTCCTCATCCTGGATCAGCTTCAAGACCCCCAGAATTTTGGTACGCTCCTGCGGAGTGCCGAGGCGGTTGGTGTGCACGGAGTCTTGCTCCCGGTACGGCACTCGGTAGGGGTGACGCCTGCAGTGGTCAATTCCTCCTCCGGTGCCAGCGAACATCTATATATCTCCAGGGTAAACCTGGCGCAAGCGATGAATGGCCTAAAAAAGCAAGATATCTGGATGGTGGGCCTCGAAGGTGGGGAACAGGCAAATCCGATTGCCGGGGCAAATTTGAGCGGATCGATCGCGCTCGTTGTAGGCAGTGAGGGCGAAGGGTTACGACCACTCGTGCGGAAAACATGTGATTTCCTGGTGAAGATTCCCATGCGGGGGAAGTTGGAATCCCTGAACGCCTCGGTGGCAGGCAGTCTGGCGCTTTATCGCATTTGGGAGCAGCGGGGATTCGACCGCTGAGTCGCTTCAAGGTTATCGAACACCCTTTTACATTGACGGACCCCCTGAATCTTGGTAGACTTCCAGCGCAAAGTCGGCGAGGGAGTCCGCACTACTTAGAAGGCGCCGCGCACGAGAGGCGCGTTTTTGTCATGCCGACGTAGCTCAATGGCAGAGCGACCGCCTTGTAAGCGGTAGGTTACGGGTTCGACTCCCGTCGTCGGCTTAGCGTCTCGGCCAACGCGGAGCAATACAGCAGAGACTCAAGGGCAATGGGCGGTTACCCAAGTGGCCAACGGGGGCTGACTGTAAATCAGCTGGCATAAGCCTACGGCGGTTCGAATCCGTCACCGCCCACTTCCTGCTGGTTGGAATGAGTAATAGAAGTCGACACGCCCTCATAGCTCAGACGGTAGAGCACGTTCTTGGTAAGAACGGGGTCAGGGGTTCAAGTCCCCTTGAGGGCTCTTCTTGCCTGCCAGGAATATCGACATTGGACGAATGAGGAGAAAGAAATCATGGCCAAGGAAACATTTGAGCGAACGAAGCCACATATGAACGTTGGGACCATGGGGCACATTGACCATGGCAAGACGACGTTGACGGCTGCGATCACGAAATTCAGTGCGTTGTCGGGCAATGCGGATTATCGTCCGTTC
>JBFFMI010000138.1:0-7838 GCA_041554155.1 Anaerolineales bacterium | reverse complement strand
GTGCGCATGGATATGCGTCGCATCGAGAGCATCAAAGTTGGCTCAGAAGTCGTGGGCAACCGGGTGCGTGTAAGAGTTGTAAAGAACAAAGTTGCTGCTCCCTTTAAGGTTGCAGAATTTGATATTATGTACAGCGAGGGCATCTCCAAGGTAGGAGACATCCTGGATCTTGGAGTAGAATATGATGCGCTTGAGAAACGTGGCTCGTATTACTCCCGTGGAGATACTCGGCTGGGACAAGGTCGAGAGAATGCCAAGGAGTTCCTGCGAGCCAATCCTGAAATCGCCGAAACGGTAGAAGCCGAAATTCGAACGCATGCAAACATTGACGCGATTTCAAGTGATGAAGAAGAAGAGCTGAGCGAGGACTAAAAGCTCAGAATGAAGGCGAGGATTGGATCCTTGCGGCAAAGGCAATGTAAGCTATCTCAAAAATGAGATTTGACACCGAAAAAGCAGATAAATCGAAAAGAACTCTTGAATGAAGGAATATACGAGGTGCCCTGCGAGTAGGGCATAGAGAAGTTGTTAGGACCTCCTATGGTATTTGTACCATGGGAGCTTCGGTGTCGAGATAGCCCCGGGATCAAGTAGATCCTGCAATACTTGCCTTAGCCGCGAACCGCCAGGATGGTTCGCGCTTTTGATTCTCGAGGAGTGGTGTGACTCGTGGCAAAGGTGACCGGCCTCAAACAACAGGGGCGTGATCGGAATCGAGTGAATCTTTACCTCGATGGAGAATTTCGCCTGGGTTTGACCAAAACGATTGCGGCCGGACTTCGCATTGGTCAGGAATTATCGGAAGGTGAGCTTACCAAGCTCATCCACCAAGAAGCATTTGAGGTGGCACTTCGGCGAGGTTATCAATTCCTCAGCCGCCGGCCACATACGAAGGAAGAAATCCGGAGGAAGTTACGCCAGAGACAGACGCAAGAGGGTGTAATTGATAGTGTAATCGAGCGCTTGGAGCATTCTCAGGTGCTTGATGATCTCAGCTTTGCGACCGACTGGGTGGAGAATCGGAACACCTTCCGCCCTCGTGGAAGAAAAATGCTGCGCTTCGAGTTGCGAAAAAAAGGAGTGGAGGGCGATCTCATCGAGCAAGCGCTCCACGACTTCGATGAAGAGAAAGCCGCGCTCCTGGCAGCAGAAAAAGCGTACCCACGCTATCGATCCCTGCCCCAGGAGATTGCTGAGAAAAGGTTGCTCGCTTATCTGGCACGACGTGGATTTGCTTACGGTCTGTGCCGCCAAGTGGTGCGTAAAACACTGCATGATGCGTTCGTGTCTGTTGCAGAGAGTGAGGTAGAAACGTGAATCTAACCTGGGTAATTGCTGTGGTAATCGCCCTCGCAGCTGGAGGTGTGATTGGATACTTTTTGCGCCAGGGGTTGCTTGAAAGGACGATGAAGGGTCGGCAGGCGGAAGCTGAGCGCCTGCTTGAGGAGGCACGCACAAAGGCGCGCGATGTTGAACTTGAAGCGAGAGATCAGGCGCTTAGCATTCGAGATGAGGCCGAGAGGGAACTGACCCGTCGGCGCAGCGAACTCTCCAAGGAAGAGGAGCGGATTCAGAAGCGTCGCTCTGATCTCGACGGGCGACTGGATGAGCTCGAAAAACGCGATCAGAATCTGAATAAACGGCAGAGCAGCCTTGACCGCAAAGCCAATGAGCTCGAAGAGCGACATGAGGAAATTGTCGTTGAGCTCGAGCGCGTATCGAGCATGACGCGTGAGGAGGCAAAGGCTCAATTGCTGGAAGCAATCGAACGAGAATCGCGTGCCGATATGGTTCGCATCATCCGTCAAATCGAGGAAGAAGCGCAAATTGAGGGTGAGCGGCGGGCCCGCGAGCTCATTGCTGATGCAATCCAACGCGTTGCTTCGGATCATGTTTCAGAAATTACGGTGTCGGTTGTCCCACTTCCTTCCGATGACATGAAGGGAAGGATCATCGGTCGCAATGGTCGCAACATCCGCTCATTTGAACAATCGGCGGGTGTGGATGTGGTGGTGGATGATACACCCGAAGCCGTCACCATCTCCTGTTTTGATCCGGTACGGCGAGAGATCGCCCGGCGGTCTATGGAAGCATTGGTGTTGGATGGACGGATCCATCCCGCCCAGATCGAAAAGATCGTCAGCAACGAACGCAAAGAAGTCGAACGCCTCATCGCTGAAGAAGGCGAAAGTGCTGCCTTTGATGCTGGTGTTCCTGGGCTACACCCGGAGATATTGAAGAAGATGGGCCGCTTGAAATTCCGCACATCTTATGGGCAGAATCAGCTTGCGCATGCGGTCGAATCGGCTCAGCTTGCGGGCGTGATCGCAGCTGAATTAGGCGCAAATGTCGAATTATCTAAAGCCGGGGCGTTCTTGCATGACATAGGCAAGGCGATGGATCATGAAGTAGAGGGTACCCATGCGGCTATCGGGGCAGATTTTTGCCGGCGCTATGGTGTGGGAGCCGACATCGTCAATGCGATCGAGTCACACCATCATGAGGTCGAACAAACGACAGTAGAGGCGATCATCGTCGAGGCATCTGACGCAATCAGTGGCGCACGTCCAGGTGCGCGCAGAGAGAGTCTGGAACAGTACATCAAGCGTGTGAGGGCGTTAGAAGATATTGCCAACTCCTTTGAAGGGGTCTCCCAAAGCTATGCCCTTCAAGCCGGACGCGAGATTCGCGTCATCGTTCGTCCGGAAGATATTGACGATTTCGAGTCCAACCGGCTTGCCCGCAACGTAGCAAAGAAGATCGAAGAGGGGATGCAGTATCCCGGACAGATCAAGGTCACGGTCATACGCGAGACACGCTCGGTGGATTACGCCAAGTAACCGGGTGCTAATTGCAGAATATCAGGCCTCAGGACAATGAGGCCTGATTTTTTGTTTAATCCATCTTGCGGGGTTTTCGATAGAGGTACCAGTATAGTTCCTCTGGATAAGCGGTTTGCAGTGGAGATGGCCAGATAAAGTCAGTTGAAACCACAAGGGATCTTAGCAAATTATCGCAGGCTTTCACATCTTCGTCCCACACTTCTAGCTCGTCAAGAAGCTCAGAAAGCCGCTCAACGATCACCCGATTGCGTACCTCATGGTGATAATTAAAAGCTGATCCCTGACCTTCTTCCAGATCGGTCAGGTATGCTTGCCAGAGGTTCAGGCGGCTGCTAATTTCTGCGGAAGCTTTCTTGATAATGGCGCTCTTCCACTTCTCGAAGGCGGACTCCCAGGCCATTTCAGATTTACTGATCCGGGTCTCGAACCCTGGACTGAGGGATTCGTCGGATGATTTCACTCGATCCAGATGCAGCAATAAGTTTCCTATTGTAAGTCGGTCCTGAGGGGTTGCCCGGTTTCGAGAGCTTATGGGCCAGAAGAGCTCGGGGGAAAGTAAATAAGGTTCAAGCTCTGCGAGCATCTCATTGAAAGAATCAAGCAGGGTTTCAGTCGGACTCATTCGAAGCTTCGTAGAGCGCTGCGTTGATCGCATCGAGGAGTTTGCCGCGCGTTGCCGGTTTGATCAGGTAAGCTGCGGCGCCGAGGATATTGCCCTGCTCAATGTCGACCTGTGTTCCACGGGCTGTGAGGAAGATAATGGGGGGAATGGTTTTTTTCTCTTCGTGCAGCATGCGCACGACATCAAATCCGTTGATCTCTGGCATCATCACATCAAGGAGGATGAGATCGTAGGCTTCATTCTTAATCTTCGCTATCGCTTCGCTGCCATTAAAGGCTCGATCCAACAAGAATCCAGCTGGGCGCAGCGTAATTTCGATCAACCCAACGGTATCGGGTTCATCGTCAACGATGAGGATGCGGGTAGGTGCAATCATTCAGTAGATCCTCTATGTGTCTGGGCACACGGAATCTATTGTACTGATCCAGCTATCAGATGCAATGAGAGATTGGTGCCTCTCAGATCAGGAGCAAGGCAGGTTGCTCCATATAGCGCTTGAACACTACCAGCCATTGTGCGACTTCAGCACCATCGGTGACGCGGTGATCCGCTGAAAGGGTTACCTTCATCCGTTTCCCCGGGAGTATCTGGCCGTCCTTGACCACAGGGACATCGTTTACGGAACCGATGGCGAGGATGGTGGCTTCTGGCGGGTTTATGATCGCGACGAAATGGTCAACGTCATACATGCCCAGATTAGATACCGTGAACGTTGAGCCCTCGATATCATCCGGCTTTACCTTGCCGTCACGGGTTCGATCCACCATGGCGCGAGTCTCGATCGAAAGCTGGCGTAGTGGTTTCAGATCGCTATCCCTGGTAACTACAGTGAGCAGCCCGTCCTCGACGGCCACTGCAATCCCGACGTTGATAGCTCCGTGCCTGCGGATTTGATCACCTTCGAGTGAGGCGTTGAGGTTAGGGAACTCACGCAGCGCCATTGCCGCTGCCTTAACGATGAAATCATTTACCGTAAGCTTCTCACCTTCGGGCAAGGCAGGGTTGATCTGGGTTCGCATTGTGAGCATGGGTTCTGCGTCGATTTCCGTGGTTACATAAAAATGAGGTACTTCCTTTTTGGATTGGACCATGCGCCGTCCAATTGCCGATCGAAGTTTGGTTAGCGGAATAGTCTGATCCACCATTCGATCTGCCGCCCCCACTTTGAATGTGGCGGCAGGCGAGGGCGCCTTAGCTGAGGAAGCAGCTTCAAGATCGCGTTTAATGATGCGGCCTCCGGGCCCAGAACCCGAAATGCTTCCGAGCGCGATGCCAAGGTCGGATGCCATCCTGCGGGCAACCGGCGATGCCTTCACACCATCGGGGAATTCCGTTGTTGTCGATGGGATGGGGGCCTCAGCCTGTCGTGATTCAACCTCGGGCTCTACTTCCACCGGGCTGCTCGCTTCAATATCCGATGCGCTTGCTGCGAGACTTTCGATGTCGATATCTTCGCCGGGATCCCCGATGACTGCGATGGCTTCACCAACGGGAACACTTGTTCCCTCTGCGACGATGTGCTTGCGCACAGTACCCGTGACAGAAGCCTCAACCTCAACGGTGGCTTTATCCGTCTCGATCTCCGCCAAGACCTGGCCTTTTTCGACATCCTGGCCTTCGGAGATAACCCAGCGAATCAGGACGCCCTCAGCCATGTCGAACCCCAGCTTGGGCATACTAACAATGTCGGCCATTAGAGCACCTCTTTCACCGAGCGGATAATATCGGCTACCTGGGGCAATGCCATCTGCTCCAAATCCCGGTTATACGGCAGAGGAACTTCTCGCTGGGCTACCCGGCGGATTGGCGCGTCGATGTAATCGAAGGCATCTTCGTAGAGCCTGGCAGCGATCTCAGCCCCAACGCCATAGGAGCGCCAGCCCTCTTCAACGATGACCGCCCGATTGGTCCGCTTGAAGGACTCAATCACCGGGCCCATATCGAGTGGGCGCAGGGTGCGCAAGTCCACGATCTCAGCCTCAATCCCTTCTTTCGCAAGCTCTTCAGCCGCTTGCATTGAAAGCTGCAACATCTTTGAATACGTCACCAAGGTGACATCGCTTCCAGCACGCTGCACCTTCGAGACACCGATAGGTTCAAGGAAGTCGCCCTCTGGCACCTCGCCGCGCGCCTGGTAGAGCGTGGCATTTTCGATAAACAACACCGGGTCATCGCTGCGTATGGCGCTCTTGAGCAACCCCTTTGCGTCGTGGGGTGTGCCCGGGGCGATGACGATCAAGCCAGGGAAGTGGGCGAAGACAGCGTCCGGGGTTTGAGAGTGCGTTGCGCCTAACTGGCGACCGCCGCCCCCTACGGCCCGGATGACGACCGGAACCGTGAATTGGCCACCGAACATCATACGTAGTTTGGCAGACTGGTTGATGATCTGGTCCATCGCTGAGAAGGCGAAGTTGATGGTCATTAATTCGGCAATAGGTCTTAAACCGACCATGGCGGCACCATTGGCAGCCCCCACAATGACGTTTTCGGCGATCGGTGTATCACGCACGCGTTTTTCCCCGAAGTGGTCATAAAACCCCTTCGTTACCGCGTAGGTGCCACCCCAGACGCCGACTTCCTGTCCGAGGATGAAGACCTTCTCATCCCGTTCCATCTCCTCCCAGAGTGCCTGGGAGATTGCTTCTCGCATGGTAATGACTGCCATTATTCAATCCTGTACTCATCGGTATATATGCTGTCGATTAAATCTTGCCATTCAGGCTCAGGGCTTGATTCAGCAAATTCAACCGCCTGTTGAACCTCTTCCTCGACTTTGCGTTCTACGGTGTCGAGAGATTTATCAGTTGAGATGTCGTTCTCCAGCAGGTATGCACGGAAGATTCCGATCGGGTCATTTTCCTGCCATTTCCCTACCTCGTCCTTGGTCCGGTAGCGCTCTGGATCACCCATGGAATGACCCTGAAAACGGTAGGTGATCACCTCTAAGAAGTAAGGCCCCTTGGTGCGTGCGTAATCGATCGCTTCTTGCGCGGCTTCGTAGACCTGCATGACATCCATGCCTTCGACTCGCTTGGCGCGTGTACCGTAGGCTTCGGCTTTTTTATAGATCTCCTCCACAGCCGAAGCACGTCCGACGGAGGTGCCCATCCCGTATTGGTTGTTTTCACAGATCCACACCACCGGTAGGTCCCAGACGCCGGCGAGGTTCAAGGCTTCGTGGAAATAGCCAATGTTGGTCGCACCATCGCCGAAGAAACATAAGGTTACACCATCTTCGCCGCGATATTGGTCTGCGAGTGCCATCCCGGTAGCGAAGGTTAGATGTGAGCCTACGATAGCATGCCCGCCCCAGTAATTCTTGTCCACATCGGCCATATGCATCGACCCCCCAAATCCAAGGGAGGTGCCAGTTTTCTTACCGAGGAGCTCGGCCATGACTTCGTTGGCGCCCACACCGCATGAAATTGCGATGCCGTGATCACGGTAGGCTGTGATCACCCGATCCTGGGGCTTGCGAGCGGCGATCACGCCACTGCCGACGGCTTCCTGCCCAATATAAAGGTGTAGAAAGCCGCCAATCTTGCCTTCCTGGTAAAGCTCCGCAGCCCGTTCTTCTAATCGACGGATCAACACCATCTCATGATATAAGCGGATGAATTCTTTCTTTTGCATGCTTTCTCCCTGCACAAATCCAATGATGTTCTTTATACCCTATGCTACACCAAGACAAGCGCGCGATCCTACACTCACTAAAAGGCCCCGGCAAAGCGGGGCAAAGTCATTATATCAAAAGGTCGATCATTCCTTCATTCCTATCCTAAAATTGCTGCCTCGCAGCTGGTAAACGATCGTAGTGATTGGATCATTCTTCTTCACTGGCATATGCTCTCAGGTCGAACTCGACCAGATTGAGATCGATGTCATCTGGAAGGCGAAAATCCAGATCAAAGGTTCGCTGGGTATCTGGATCAAGCGTTTCAGGAAGGATCTTCCAACCCAGCGCTCTGACCCGACCGTAAACGTCGAGTACGCGAAGATGAACCAGTGATTCTGAAAGAACACTCTCCCGGTTATTGATGACGGTACCGCGTAGATAGAGACGACTACCGATCCTTTCAAATTGGGAAATGGAAACAGGAATTGTTTTCCATGGTGTAAGTATGGGTAGTGATTTCCATTGATCAATTTGAACATCAATATCAAGCGCATCAAAATTCAATGTTTCTAAAATACTGGGTGGTAGCACGCGTGCGGGATCGAGCACAAATTCTTCTTGCTCACCTGGGTTAATAGGGAATGGGTATTCGATTGAATCCAATCCAAGAATTTTGCCTTGTATCGAGTAATTGATATCCAGCACCACCCACCATGGCGTCACGCCCTCGTTTTCAATCGCGCCAAGATTATAGAAT
>JBFFMI010000137.1:0-7902 GCA_041554155.1 Anaerolineales bacterium | reverse complement strand
GATGTTTTTCGAATTATCCCGATGGACCTCAGATGATCTACGGCGCGCGGGAGATATTTCTCTGGCTCGATGTTGGAGCCGAGTGAGATGAAGGCCAGCTTGGGCAACCTATTCATTGCCCCGGACAATTTCAACCCCTACAGATTGGGCGAAGCGCAGCGCGCCGGGTTTTTCTACGCGCACCCTGGCTTCTTCCACACCATCGGTCTTAAGACATATCGTGGCAATATCCTGGGCAAGCGCTTCAACCGTGAAGCGGTTTGCTTTCGCGATGAGTGCAATGATCTGTTTTGTGATGGTCCGGTAGTTGATGGTGTCTTCGATCTTATCGCTGGCACCTGCAGGTCTCAAGTCGCCCGAGAGTGAGATGTTGATCAGGATGTCCTGCGGTTTCTCCCGTTCCCAGTCGTTGATGCCGATAATGCCACGCAGGAGAAGATCCTTGATGAGTATTTGATCTTGCGCCATCGCCGTGCCTCCAGTGTATGCCCTATCTAAAGAAAATGCGTAAGGAACCAACCTCATCCATCGTCAAATCGGATGAGATATTGTACTAATATTACGTATGGATTGTCTTATGGATCAACTCGTAAATTGTAGGGTCAGGCCATATGATAGGATGTGAGCAAATAAGAGAAAGACTTATGGAGGAAAGGATATGCATGATATCGAAGCTGCTGCCGAGCTTCTTGACGGCGTAGGTGTAGCTAAACCCGAAATTGAGCTTGCGGTTAAAAATCTTCTCGAGGCCTTTGGGGAGGACATCGATCGGGAAGGACTGGAGCGCACACCGGAGCGAGTCGCCCGTATGTACGACGAGCTTCTAGCGGGGTATCGAGTTGATCCGTTCAAGCTGATCAATGAAGCGGTCTTTACTGTGGAATACGATGACATGGTCATCGTTAGGGATATCGATTTCTACAGTATGTGTGAGCACCATATGTTGCCCTTCCTCGGAAAAGCGCATGTCGCCTATCTGCCAGATGGTGAGGTGATCGGGTTGTCCAAGATCCCCCGCGTAGTTGACCTGTTTGCTCGCCGGCTACAAGTCCAGGAGCGTATGACGCGCCAGATCGCAGATTTCCTCGAAGCGGCTATTCATCCACAAGGTGTTGCGGTGGTAGTGGAGGGCCTGCATCTCTGCTCAAAGATACGGGGTGTAAAAAAGGCCGAATCACGCATGGTGACGAGTGCGATGAAAGGTTGCTTCCGGGAGAATGAGGCCACGCGCCAGGAATTCATGGAGCATATCTCGCGCGGCAGTCGAGAATTCAGCGTCTAATTTAAGGCACTGGGCTTGGGGTATCAGGGATCGCGGTCGGGTGCCTCTCGCCATGCAGGCTGTATCCGCCATCGATTAAGATGGTCTGGCCCCGGATCATGTCGGCTTCGGGCGAACAAAGAAATGCCACTACGTTGGCCACGTCTTCTGGCGTCGTCAGTCGACCCGCAGGTGTAGCTTGGATCGTGCGGGGGAGGATGGATTGGTCCTGCATGACGTCGAAATGGCGCAATGCCTCTGTGTCAACAAGTCCGGGGGAAATGGCATTGACCCGAATCCCCAGCGGTGCCAATTCAACCGCCAGGTAGCGGGTGATCGCCTCGATAGCAGCCTTACTCGCCCCGACAACCACGTATCCTGGCAGGACAACCTGTGATCCCGGGCTGCTCAAGCTCACTATACAGCCGCCGCCCCGCTTGTGCATCAACGCTGCGGCATGCTGCGCTCCAAAAAGCAGTGAACGTGCATTAATGTTCATCGTCCAATCCCAGCCTTTGGGTTTCTGCTCTAGAGAAGGCCGGTTGTAGCCCGAGGCGGCGTTGCTGACATAGACATCAAGACCGCCGAACCTTTCATCCACTCGTGAGAAGAGATGGGTCAGATCATCCAGATCACCGACATTAGCCTTGATCACAACCGCATCACGACCGATAGCCTGGACCATGCGCATAGTTTCTTCAGCTGGTTTGCGATTGCGGAAGTAGTTCACGGCAATGTCTGCACCTTCGGAAGCCAATTTCAGGGCAATCGCGCGACCGATCCCGCGTCCTGACCCTGTGATAAGTGCAACTTTTCGTTCGAATCGCATCAAGAATCCTGCCTCTCGCTCGCCGACTCTCTGTGGGATCCGCATGATACCATCGCCCGGTAGAAGGTGTCATGAGATACTATAGATCCCGGTGTTCGGCCTGGAGGGATAGATTGGATGACGTCGAGAGAAGAAGTTGAGCAGCGGATTCGGGCGGAGATGGAGGATGCCCAGCGCTCACGCCAACAAGGAAATGAGGGAAGAGCACGAGTTTGCGCTCGGAGAGCCGCCGGTTGGGCAGTTGGATGGTTTGTTGAAACCAATCACCTGGCAGAGCCACACCAAAACGCCCTCGATCATCTGCATTGGTTGACGACATTCCCGGAGGTAACCCAAGGGCTGAAAGATGCTGCCGGTCGGCTCACGACAAAAATCAATGAAGACGGCAGCCTACCTCATGCGGTTGATCCGCTTGAGGATGCCCGTTTGATCATCGAGACAGTACTCGCTATGAGGCCGGATTAATAGTGTGAACCACGAGGAGTGAACATTGAAACGCTGGAGATCACATGGAACACAAACGACGAGATGAGCGTGATATGCGTGCGTACTCCAGGGGCACCTTCATCCGCCTCGGGATTTTTGGCCTACTGCTCATTTTTGTTGTTGGCAATATCTTGGTTCGCTGGATCTATGGTCCGGAAGCCTTTGGTTTATCGCTCTCCTGTATGTCGGTAGCACTCATCCCCGGGATTTTAATCACAGGGATTTTAGCGCTGATGAATCGGATAGTCCGACGGGCTCGTGATGATGGATCCGATCTCGATTGAGGCGCCCCCAGGAGGTGTGCCGCTACTGCTCCTTCAACCCCTGGAAGCCCAGGGGCTTCACATTCTCATGCTGCATGGATGGAGTGGTGACGAGAAGGTGATGTGGGTGCTTAAGTCCGTTTTGCCGGCCAATTCATTCCTCGTGGCTCCCCGTGGAATTCAACCCCTTCCGATGGGCGGCTACCACTGGTCAGCCTCTCCGGCATCAAGCGCAGTGTCCTTTGAGGATTTTGATCGCGCAGTGAAGGCACTTCGTACAACCCTACTGGCACTGGAAAACTCACATGGATTTGGTCGCTCACCGCTGCTGATTATGGGTTTCAGTCAGGGGGCGGCTTTGGCGTTTGCGCTTCGCAAAGCGGGTTTCGCGCTGGATGGAATTATTTCCCTGGCTGGATTTGTTCCACAGGGAGATCTACCTGATTTGCATTCTCTACCAATTTTCTGGGGACATGGCCGGCATGATGAATTGGTACCTATAGATAAAGCTCGGGAGGATGTGAGACGCTTGCTCGATGCTGGTGGTGAGGTTCAATTCTGTGAGGCTGATGTTGGCCATAAACTGGGAATTGAATGCACACGCGGGTTAAAACAGTGGATCCAGGGTCGCATCTTGCAGGAAAGGAATAGCGAATAAGACGCATCACATCTAAGGTCGACCCTCGCTCATTCAGCATAGATTCATAACCATTCAGGGTTTCAGACTCCATTGGGAGGTACGCAGAAAGATGGCAAAGGAAATGGATATTAAGGCGATCAACACGATTCGATTCCTGGCGGCGGATGCTGTCCAGACGGCAAATTCAGGGCATCCCGGCCTACCCATGGGCATGGCCAGTGCGGCTTACGTGCTGTTTACACGCCACATGATCTTTAATCCCAGGGATCCTTCATGGCCCAATCGCGACCGCTTCATCCTCTCAGCCGGTCATGGTTCGATGCTGCTCTATGCCATGCTGCATCTAAGCGGTTTTGATCTCACGCTCGAGGAGTTAAAACAATTCAGGCAGTGGGGCAGCAAGACTCCCGGGCATCCTGAATGGGGTTTGACGCCCGGCGTTGAAATGACCACCGGCCCGTTAGGTCAGGGGTTTGCTTCCGGGGTGGGGATGGCCCTGGCGTTTGAGCGTGCTGCGGCGGAATTCAATCGGGATGGCTTTGAGCTCTTTAATCATTACATCTATGCTGTCGTCTCGGATGGTGACCTGATGGAGGGGGTTGCCTCTGAAGCGGCCTCGCTCGCAGGGCATCTCAAGTTGGGGCGGCTGGTCTACCTCTATGATGACAACAGGATAAGCATTGACGGCAGTACCGATATCGCCTTTAGCGAAGATCGTGCGGCAAGGTTCGAATCCTATGGATGGCATGTCAGCCATGTGGAGGATGCCAACGACCTGGAGACACTCGATACAGCGATCAGCCAGGCACGCCAGGATCCAAGGCCTTCGTTGATCGTCGTTCGCTCCAGGATTGGCTTCGGTTTGCCAACCAAAGAGAATACTGCAGCGGCACATGGCGAGCCCCCCGGTGAGGATGAGCTTGCCGGAGCGAAGAAAAAATTGGGCTGGCCGCAAGATCCATGGTTCCTGGTACCGGATGATGTCCGCCAACATTTTGCTGAAAGTATCAAACCAGGCATTGAGGCCTATGAGACCTGGCAGGCGCTCTTCGGCCGGTACCAGCAGGAGCACCGTGATGCAGGTTCACAGCTCGAGAGGCGGCTGGCAGGGGTGCTTCCGGACGATTGGACGGACTCGCTTCCGACCTTTCCGGCCGACCCGAAGGGGATGGCAACGCGTGCATCCTCCGGCCAGGTGATCAATGCCATTGCCGCTTCAATTCCTGAGCTCTTTGGCGGATCTGCGGATCTAACGGGATCGAACAAGACCGATATTAAGGGCGAGCAGCCGTTTGATCCCATTCACCGCAACCAGCGATACATTCACTATGGCGTGCGTGAACATGCCATGGCTGCGATCATGAATGGCATGGCGCTTTATGGTGGCTTCATCCCTTATGGTGGAACCTTCCTGGTGTTCTCCGATTACATGCGCCCCTCCATGCGATTGGCCGCATTAATGAAGCAGCGCGTGATCTATGTGCTCACTCATGATTCGATCGGCCTCGGGGAAGATGGACCGACCCATCAACCGATTGAACACCTAGCTGCCTTGCGAGCGATGCCAAATCTCGCTGTCATTCGGCCGGCCGAGGCCAATGAAGTCAGCTATGCCTGGAGGGCGGCGCTGGAGCGACGATCAGGCCCAACCGTGTTAGCGCTCTCGCGTCAAGCACTCCCCACCTACGATCGATCCGTATTTGAACCTGCCGAAGGCACCCAGCGAGGCGCCTATATCCTGCGCGATGCCCCCACAGGCGATCCGCAGGCTATCTTGATGGCGTCCGGATCTGAAGTGGATCTCATCGTGCAGGCGGCAGACGCGCTGGCCGAAAAAGGGATCGCGGTCAGGGTGGTCTCCTTCCCTTCCTGGGAGCTCTTTATCGCACAATCACAGGCGTACCGTGACGAGGTCCTGCCGCCGAAAATCAAGGTCCGTCTGGCCATCGAGGCCGGTGTGCCTATGGGCTGGGAGCGCTGGGTTGGGGATCAAGGCAGCGTGCTGGCGATAAATCACTTTGGTGAATCAGCGCCTTACAAAGAGCTTTATCAGCACTTCGGATTGACAGTAGAATCCATTGTTAAGCAGATCGAAGTGCAGCTCCAAAAATAGGGTTTTGCTAAGTGTGCATACGGAACATCGTACAAAACATATGATCGGGTGGAGGTCCAATGGGGATTATTCAGAAAACTACCGAACTTGGCCAATCGATATGGCTGGATTACATTCGGCGAGATCTAATCGAAAGCGGAGAGTTACGACGTTTGATCGAAGAGGATGGCATAAGGGGGGTTACCTCGAACCCTTCCATCTTCCAGAGTGCGATCTCCGGGAGCGAGCTGTATTCAACGGATATTCGCCGCATGGCACAGGCGGGGTGGGGACCCGACGTGATCTTCGATCGCATCGCTATCGATGATATCCGTGCGGCCACGGATGTGTTTCTGCCATTGTATGAGCAGACAAACGGACTTGATGGGTACGTTTCAATCGAGGTTAATCCCCAACTTGCGCAGGATTGCGAAGCGACTCTTGCCGAAGCCCGCCGGATATGGGGTGAGATCAACCGACCGAATGTGATGATAAAGATACCAGCGACCAAAGAGGGGATTCCTGCGATCGAGGCCGCAATTGATGCGGGGATCAATGTTAACGTCACCCTGATCTTCTCCCTGGATCGATATGCGGAGGTGATGGAGGCATATCTGCGGGGTCTGGAGAGTCGTGCAGCGCGCGGGGAGACGCTCGGCCATATCGCCTCGGTAGCTTCCTTCTTTATTTCCCGCGTTGACAGCGCCGTTGAAGCCAGGCTTGACGAGATCATCCGCCGTGAAGGTGCGGGGGCGGCGCGAGCGGCATCTCTCATGGGAAAAGCTGCGATCGCGAATGCCAAACTGGCCTATGCCCAATTTGAAGGTATTTTTTACACAGATCGATTTAAACGCCTGGAAGATGCGGGGGCAAGATTCCAGCGCCCCTTATGGGCTTCCACCAGCACCAAGAATCCAGACTATCCGGATACGTACTACGTCGATACGCTGATTGGACTGCATACCGTCAATACCGTACCGCAGAAGACAATTGAGGCCTTTATGGATCATGGTACAGCGGAGGCAACGCTGCGTGACGACATTTCCGGTGCAAGAGCCAGGATCCAGGCGATCGAATCCTTGGGTATTGCCATGGATCAGGTCACAGCGGAGCTTGAGGAAGATGGGGTTCGGAAGTTCTCGGAAGCTTATGCCGGGTTGCTCGATTCGCTTGAAGACCGCGCGCGCGGGTTTCGAGCGGAACTTGAGCCGCTTCTCCCGGCCATCAGCTCGGAGCTGGAGCGCCTGGAAAGCGAGGAAGTCGCACGTCGGGTCTGGGGGCACGATGCTGCGCTATGGACCTCGAAGAGTAGTGAGATCGATGAGGTTCAGAACAGGCTGGGATGGCTGGATCTTCCCCAAACCATGGCGTCCCAGCTTGATGCCCTCAAGGCAACTGCAGAGCAGCTCAAGAAGCAGGGGATCCAGACAGCAGTCCTAATGGGTATGGGGGGGTCGTCACTTGCCGCCGATGTGATGCGAAGGTCGCTGGGGCGGTCTGATGAGATTGACATGATCGTGCTCGACTCGACCGATCCCGAAACAATTGCCAAGGTTGGAAAGGCAATCGATTACGAAAAGACTGTCTTTGTTGTTGCAAGCAAATCTGGAGGAACAGTGGAGCCGCTGCGGTTGCTCGACCTCTTCTGGGATCGGGCGGCAAGCTTGTTGGGCGATCAGACAAAGGACCATTTTATCGCTCTCACAGATCCAGGCAGCAAACTGCAGAAACTTGCCAGCGAACGAGGCTTCATGAAAGTGATCACAACACCTGCAGATGTAGGCGGACGGTACGCTGCGCTTACACCTTTCGGACTTTTCCCGGCAGCCATGATGGGATTGGATCTGGTCGGCCTGCTGTCTGGGGGCGGTAAAATGGCTCGCGCCTGTGGCCCACAGAATCCCGTCGCTGGCAATCCGGGCTTGTACCTGGGCGCGGTTCTGGGAGCTGCTTATCGATCTGGACGGGATAAGGTGACATTCGTTGCCGATCCTGAAGTCCAGCCTTTCGCAGATTGGGTTGAACAGCTGCTTGCCGAGAGCAGCGGAAAGGATGGGGTTGGGCTTACCCCGATCGTTGGTGAACCAATCGGGCCGGGAGAAGCCTATCGTGATGATCGCATGCTGGTCTATTTACGGTCCAGCGGTGATCATGATCGTCGGATGAAGGGCTGGAGAAAAGCAGGGCTCCCGATCCTTGTACTCGATCTCAGACCGGAGGAAAGGGACTTTGGTGCGAGTTTCTTCCAATGGGAGTTCGGCGTAGCGGTCGCATGCTACTTGATCGGGGTCAACGCCTTCAACCAGCCAGATGTAGAAAGCGCAAAAAAAG
>JBFFMI010000136.1:0-7960 GCA_041554155.1 Anaerolineales bacterium | reverse complement strand
GCTCCTTTACTCCATGGTCCTCTAACACCATGGAGCACATGAGGTATTAGCCCCAGTTTCCCGGGGTTGTCCCTCTCTTCGGGGCAGGTCACCAACGTGATACTCACCCGTTCGCCACTAGGACACCTTCGTACGAATACAAAGGGCCTCGTTCGACTTGCATGTATTAGGCACGCCGCCAGCGTTCATCCTGAGCCAGGATCAAACTCTCCGTAAGGTCTAAACTACGTACAAGACGTAGTTGAGATCAGGAGTTGACTGGAACTCGATTTCTATTGGCTTTCTATCACTCTTCAGTTGTTAAGGTGCTTTTACCAGAGCGGACGAAATCCTATCACCCGCCCTGACCGCTGTCAAGGGTTACGGCGCAAAAAGCCGATGTTCATCTTTCCAACATCGGCGAAGCTAGCATGCCTTGCTAACTTGGTCTGTGTTGCCCTAACGCTATGCGGTTGTCCGGGTCTTCCCACCTGGGGTGGGCGAGACCGACAGTGAAGTCTGTTCCAATTATAGTGGGCCCTGGCCATGTGTCAAGGGTAGCACCAGAAGTCATCATGCGATCAGTGCTGCCCCTACCTGCCTGTCGCTAGGGCTCGTTGGCGACTCCCGGTAGTCTAACCCAAATGCTTTACAGTCTGATGCCGGTCGACAAGAGCAGAGATCTACTGGCACATGCGATCCCCATCGATGGGGAATTTGATCCCGCGCTTCTCCACAAAGAAGGTGGGGTTGTACAATCTCCCGTCAACAATATTCTGTAGAGGCCAAGCATGTCTCAGTCCACTGATGTCGGGCGGACACGAAGTCCATCCCTCCACGGATCACGTGATATCGGCAAAACGTCGTTCGTCAGGGGCAAACCACCGTTCCCGCTCCCTGCCCGCTGATGGCGTTGGGGCTGCTCACCGACACCCGAAACCAGTGCTCGCCGGCTGCATCAACCTGCAGATAGTCCTCATAGACCTTCGCTCCCGACTCGGTGAATTCGACCGTCTCCGAGGGTGCACTCAGGCCATTGCTCTGCGAGCGCTGAAAGGTCACGAAGGTCGGTCCGATCGTCTCGATAGAGAAGGTGACGTTAAAGGTCAGTGGAAATACACAGGTTGTGGGCTCGAAAACAAGCGGGTCAAGCAGGACAGATACATTCGTGACAAAACTGAACGGCGCCTCTGCGATGGGGAGCGCACTCAGATTACCACTCATTTCGACATCATTGCCGAAGACCCAGCAATACTTGCCCGGGAAGCCAGGAAGCTCAAACTGAAACCAATCCCCGGCGCCGTTCCTGGCTGTGATCACCACTTGGGTGCCCGCCTGGAGTGAACCCCCTACACCATAGCGCAGGCCGGGGCCGAAGCGGCAGAGCAGGTCACCACCCGCTGACTGCATCGAGGCAGGCGTCAGATCCTGGGTTGGGGTTGGACTGCCGGTGGGTGAGGGTGCCGGGGTATCAGACGGCAAGACGAGAGGCTCCATCGAATCGGGAGGCGCAGGCACATCGGTGCTCGTTGGCGTTGTCAGCTTCTCCATGCGATCTGCAGGAATGGCCCGAGCGGGGTAATTGCAACCACTCAAGCCGAGCAAAAGGAGCAGCGCGCCTAATACGTTGCGTTTCACAGGATCAACTTTTATCCATGCCGATTACAAGGAAGAACGACCTTCAAGCGCCTGCGACAGGGTGGTTTGATCCGCATACTCCAGATCACCCCCGGATGGTAAGCCACGTGCCAGACGGGTCAGCCGGATATCGCGTCCCTCTAACTGGTTTTTGATATACATCGCAGTCGCTTCACCCTCGAGTGTCGGATTGGTGGCAATGATGAGTTCTTGCACTCCCTCTGGTTCCAGCCGGACGAAGAGTTCGGCCAGCCGCAGGTCGTCCGGGCCCACACCCTCCACGGGCGAAAGCGCACCATGCAGCACGTGGTATGTTCCCTCAAACACCCCGGTTCGCTCAATCGCCATGACATCAAGGGGCTCCTCAACAACACACAATTGATCCCCGCGGCGAGTCCCATCCGTGCAGATCAGACAATGGGGTTTATCGCTCATGCTGATGTTAAAACATCGCTGGCATAGGATCGTATTGGCTTTCATTTCCCGCAGAGCCTCAGAGAGTTCCTGGCTCTCACCTTCAGGAGCTCGCAGCAAGTAAAACGTCAGCCGCGAAGCCGTCTTGGGTCCAATGCCCGGGAGACGCGAGAAGGCTTCGATCAGACGTTCAACCGGACGAGGAGTAGCATGTTTCATGATTTATCCGAAGGATCCCAGGCCGCCGGTAAGCGGGCCCAACTTCTTCGCTGCCAACGCTTGCGAATCCAGGATCGCCTGGTTAACCGCCAGCAGAACCAAATCCTGGAGCATCTCTACATCCCCGGCTGCCACCAACTCGGCAGCTATCGCCACTGACTTACACTCCTGGGTCCCGCTCATGACCACTCTTACTGCACCGCCCCCGGCACTGGCCTCCACGACCTCATCTTTTAATGCTTCTTGCGTCTGGACCAATTGCTCTTGCAGCTGCTTCATTTGCGCATCCAGATTGAGGCCAAAGCCTTTTGACTTTTTACCTTTACTCATAGCTCCCTCGATCGTTTCAGTATGGGGTGGTTGTGGTGAAATGTGGATTGGATCGGTAGCGCTTGATCGCGCTCAACTGGCAGATTCCGCACTGGAAGAATCAGCGGGCATCCGTTCTACATCGACAACTTGTGCTCCCAGCTCGCGCAATGCAGTTGCAACCATGCCTTGGTCCGCCATCGGCGCGGGGACTTGGGTCTCGTACTCTCCAGACTGCCAGGTTTCGGTGAGCACACATCGGAAGACCAGGCTGGTCCCAAACACCTGCTCAAGTGACTTGATCGCCACGCGCAGGTTGTGCTCCTTCTCCATTTTCTCTCGCAGCAGATCACTGGAAAATCCTATAACCAACCTTCCGTCTTCGACACCAAGAGGTCGACATGAATTCAACAACGCCTGGACTCTCGGATCTTGCGCGCGTGCTGCCTGGAGTACGTCGCGCCAGCTCGCCAGGATTTGTTCAAAGGTGATCGTGCCGGCGAGTTCGGGTGGGGGTGAGGCAGATTTGATCGGGCTGGTTTCCTTCTTCCGCGCGGGTTTTTCGGCCGACTGTGTAGACGTTGCACTTGAAGGTTCCAGCGTGGCTGGCTTGTTGACATCCGGTTTAGGCGTGGGATTTGAGGGCGGATGGCTCGGCGCAGCATCCCCTGCGGTTTCGATAATAGCCAACTCGAGTGGCAGCGAAGATTGCCACGTCGTCCGCCGTTCGGAGGCAACCTTGCTGAAAGCCTTGATCCCGGTCAAGATCCTCGATCGATCCAGACTCCCGGCATGATCGGTCATTTGCTGGGATTGTTCTGCTGGTCGATCGACCAACTCGGGATTGTTCATCTGGATCATCAGCAGAGCGCGCAGGTAGTCAACTATCTGGCGAGCAAGCTGCCGGGGATCAACGCCGCGGTCGATCGCATCATTGATCACCGCCAACCCCTGACCGATCTGCTTGCCAGCGATGGCATCAATAACGCCACCTACAGCTTCATGCGGAGCCGTTCCCAGAATCAACTCTGCGTACTCGCGGGTGACCTTTTCGCCGGTGGAAGATAATTGATCGAGCAGGGATATCGCATCCCGCAAACTCCCGGTTGCCTGGCGGGCGATGAGCTCGATCGCATCCGCATCGGCTTGGAGGCCTTCTTGCTCAAGGTTGGCGCGCAAGAACGATTGGATCGTCGCCAGCGGCAGGCGCCGGAATTCGTGACGCTGACAACGCGATAGCACTGTTGCAGGAATTTTATGCACTTCGGTCGTAGCCAGGATAAAGATGGCATGGGCAGGGGGTTCTTCGAGCGTCTTCAGCAGCGCATTGAAGGCTGCAGTCGAGAGCATGTGGACTTCATCGACGATATAGACCTTGTAGCGACCTTTATTGGGGGCGAAATTGATCCGATCGCGCAGGTCGCGCACATCATCGACGCTTGTGTTTGAGGCTGCATCGATCTCGATCAGATCGAGGAAGCTTCCCTCAGCGATGGCAACACAATGCTCACAAACGCCGCAGGGTCTTTCTGCCAGTGCCTCGGCAAGACAGTTCACAGCCTTGGCGAGCAAGCGCGCCGTCGATGTTTTCCCCGTGCCGCGTGGTCCGGCAAAAAGGTAGGCATGCCCAACCCGCTCCCCCTTAATGGCGTTCTTCAACGGGCGGATGATGTGCTCCTGTCCCGCTACATCATCCCAGCGTTGTGGACGCCACCTTCGATAGAGCGCTTGCGACATACGTTACCCTCAAATGGATCAATGTATCCAGGCCGAACTTCGTTTTACCTCAACACCATGACGACCGTGACCGCAGCGAGTTTATCAGACCGCGCGGTGCCGCGCAAGAAATCACGTGAAATCAGACCTTCGATCATATTCGGAATGCTATAATGAATTATCGAACTAACCGATGGAGGCCACCATGGCAAGCATTCGTGGTTGGGAATTGATTATCATTTTGATCATCGTCCTGCTCTTATTCGGCCCCGGCCGCTTGAGCCGGATTGCCGGAGAAATCGGGAAGGGGATCCGCGAGTTTCGATCGGGTTTAAAGGAAGGGTCTGAGGAAACAGCCGAGGATCCTGACCAGGATGTGAACCCGGAGAACTGAAGCCATATTGAAGATTGTCCTTTACAGTGAGAATCGAAACCGGCCTGCTGGCCGGTTTTTGTTATGAGCCCCCATTAACACATGTTCCGGATCCTGGCCATCTCGGAAGATGCGTCGAGGAGGACACGGGTGAAACGATGGGATGGCACCAACAGGTTTAGCGCCTTAATCATCACATTGATTTGTTCGATGGCAACCGTGAAGTTATGAACGGCGTGGAGACTTGCTTTGATTCCTGTCCCATGGGGATCATAGCCCAGTGCCAGGTCGTTACGAGCTAGCTGGAGCCGCTCTCTGATCTCACAATCGAGCTCAATCCAGCGCGGCGCAAAACCAGCATTTTGCAGTACATCGAAGGAGATGCGCTTGTCCTTCGCTACGCAGGGGTTGCGATCAAACTTTAATGGGCGGCCCTGGCCAGGCAGATCGTCAAATACCCCTTCCGCTTGGGCGCCTCAATTTTCCTGGCAACAATCAAATCCCAAAGCATCGCTGCCCAGAAGGTCCCTCTCGGATATGGCCCTCGTATTTCTATGGGGATAGCTAATTGTCGGGGATAGAAAAGGTGGACTGCAAATCCCCATCAGCGTCACGCAGGTTGATCACCGTGCCGGGAAGCCAGACGGGTTGATCCAGTCCCCAGTAAAGATCGATGGTTGTATTCGTTCCCTGGCGAGTGTGGACATCGATCGCACCGGTGCTGTAGAAGGTAAAGGCCGGGAAAGTAAAAACCTGACCATCGCCATCATCCAGCGTCCAGCCTGCCATCGACACTTCGCCACCCTGGTTCAATAGTCGTACGGCCTCAAGCTCGAGGTTGCCCGGTGCGTCAACAGCGTTGATCACCACCTCACCCTCGCTCGCTTCATCGCTCGGTTCTGGAGGTACTGGCGTTTGCGCGGGTTCATCGGTGGCTGCCGGGATCCCGTCTGCCTCCGCTGGGATGACCAGCACTTGTCCAACGGTTAAGGAATCTGCACTCTGCAGTCGGTTTGCTGCTAGGAGCTCTTCAATCGAGATGTCGAATGTCAATGCGATCTCCAACAAGGTGTCGCCGGAGCGAACCGTGTAAGTATTCGGGGTTGGAGAGGGAATTTTGGTGGGGGTGATCGTCGGTACTTTGCTGGCCACCTGGCCAACAACATCGACGGTTGGCGTTGAGGTTGCTATGGGCTCCCGATCACGGCCGTCCCAGATACTTAGGACGACCAGAACCGTGATAGCTGAGACCACCACATTAAGGCCCAGATAAAAGAGGTATTGTCGCCAGGATGCCTTACGAACGCTGCCCACGGGCGGGCATGATAGCACAGCTTACGCCGAAAGGGAACCGACCAGGAGAGCCGGCACGGAAACTGGATTCGGCAAGCTGATGCCGTGTTATGATCGCGTGAGATTTGAGATTTTAAACCGGGAGCGGATAACGTGCCCTACTTGATCGATGGTCACAACTTGATTGCTGCCATGCCTGGGATGTCGCTGGCGGATCTTGATGATGAGCGCACCTTAATGCAACGCTTAGACCACTACGCACGCCACTCCCGTGCCCTCATCACGCTTTACTTTGATCGTGGCTCGTTAGCAGCGCCCCAGATGAAGAGTAGCGCCAGGGTCAAAATCCACTTCGTTCGTGCACCGCGGACAGCCGATGATGCCATTCGAGCTCACCTCCAACGCCTGGGTCGTGAGGCCGCAAATTGGACTGTTGTCTCATCCGACAGGGAAGTGCAGGCGGCTGCCAGGCATGCAGGTGCCCGCAGCCTCGATAGCCAGGCCTTTGCGATTCAAATCGCCACTCCCGGGGCGGGCAGTGAGGAGCTGGACAAACCTGAACCTGACCTCGGACCTGAGGAGATTGAAGCGTGGGAACAGCTTTTTCGGAACCAGAAGCACGATCGCTCTTCCTAAGCTATTATTAATGTAATTTGGACCCTTTTGGGGTAATATAAGAATCAGGATAGGCAGATTCATACATGTATTGGTATAAGCCCTATCCGAGGGGAGCCCCCTACCGGCCATGTGTCGCCCCCCCTACACAACCGGTAGGTAACCCCGATCTGTTGAGACCGCCGAGTGTACCCCCCCCACGCGGCGGTCTCTTCGTTTTCACCATCATTATTAATTAACAAAAATATGGGCACGTCTAATAAGGGTAGCCATACGCTTTTCTGACATTACAAAGTGCCCGCGCGACACAAGGGGATCTCCCCGTGATGAGCAGCATGATTTTTTGAAGTGGGCTGCTATTCAGCCGGGAGATTCCAGCGTTGCTACACTCCTTGCGATACTTAATGGGAGAGTTGCTTGGCCCAAATAGATAAAAATTGGGGCTGTCCTTGACCCTTCCAGGACAGCCCTATATCCCTATCCAATTGTCGCTAAACTCAATCCGGGAAGTGGACGATGACAACCGTGACGTTATCCGGTCCACCACCATCATTGGCCGCAGCGACCAGAGCATCACAGGCCAGTTGAGGGTTAGGCGTTTCGTGAATGATGGCGTGAATCTCTTCCTCACTCACAACACCCCATAAACCATCCGTGCATAACAGGAGGAATGCGTTCATCGGCTTTTCGATCTGAGAGGTATCGACCTTGATGTCGATGGATTTGCCCATGGCATTCCATAGCACATTCCGTTGAGGATGGCTCTCCGCCTCCTCTTCTGTGATCGTACCGGTTTCTACGAGCTGGTGGACGAGGGAATGATCGCGAGTTAATTGCTCCATACCCGACTCGGTCACCAAATAGGCCCGGCTATCTCCAACGTGACCGAAGATGATTTTATCCCCCGCCAGCAGGGCGCTGGTGAGTGTTGTTGCGCCGCCCTCGGCCTTTGCGCGCACATCACGATTGGCTTGCTGGATGGCGTGCGCCACGAGCTCTTCGAGCGCTTCCGGCTCCTGGCCTTGCTCAGATGCGAGCAGATCGAGGATGGCCCCTTGCGTCAGGCTGCGCGCCAGGCTACGGACCGCCACCGCACTGGCGGTTGCGCCGTGTTCATAGCCGCCAAGCCCGTCGGCGACACAATACAACCCGAAATCGGGTAAGCGCTCAACGCTCTCTGAGCTACCGGAGAAGACGAGCAGAGCGTCATCATTCTTATTGCGCTCCTGGCCAATGGATTGCGCTGCACCGGACGTCACATGCTTGCGCAATTCCTCGATTAATCCCCCTGGGATCTTGCGAGGATCCAATGGCGCTGTTGAGGCCTGATCTGGTGGAAGTCTTTGCGCTCTCCCTACCAGGCGCCGCAGAAATTCCATGAAAACTCCTTAATCGTGGAGATCG
>JBFFMI010000135.1:0-8063 GCA_041554155.1 Anaerolineales bacterium | reverse complement strand
GCTTATACGAGCATCTCGGGGATCAATTCGGGACGATCTGCTGTGGCTACCCCTGCTTTTTCAAGCGCCTTGATTTTTTCTTCAGCTGTACCCTCACCGCCCTCAACAATGGCGCCAGCATGTCCCATGCGTTTGCCTGGAGGTGCCGTCCTGCCAGCGATAAACCCGGCTACCCTTTTGGTCATATGTTCGTTGATGTACTCTGCCGCCCGTTCCTCATCCGAACCACCAATCTCTCCGATGAGAACGATTTTTTCAGTAAAGGGATCCGCTTCAAAAAGCGCGAGCGCATCGACGAAGGAGGTCCCATTAATGGGATCACCACCAATCCCTACACAGGTAGAGACGCCCATATCCTGAAGTTTCAAGGCATGCAGGATTTCATACGTTAATGTCCCGGAACGCGATACGACGCCGATATTCCCGGGTATAGCGATATGCCCGGGAATGATACCTACCTTCGCTTCACCCGGGCTCAACAGCCCGGGGCAATTCGGCCCGACGAGGCGAGCACCCGAATTATCCAGATAACGGCGCACCTGCATCATATCTTGCACAGGTATACCTTCGGTGATGCAGACAATCAGCTCGATGCCTGCATCCGCCGCCTCAAGGATCGCATCGGCGGCAAAGCGGGCTGGCACAAAGATGACACTGGTATTTGCACCGGTCGCGTCCACGGCGATGTGCACGGTATCAAATACTGGAACCTTGCCACCGAACACCCATTCCCCACCCTTCTCCGGTGTCACACCTGCAACTACCTGTGTGCCGAATTCAACCATGCGGGCGGTGTGGAATAAACCCTCTCGACCGGTAATGCCTTGAACCAGAAGTCGTGTATTTTTATCGATCAGAATACTCATCCAGCTACTCTTTCCTTGGCGGCTTTGATGGCCTTCTGCGCCGCATCAGCCAGCGATTCCGCAGTTTCCATATTTGCATCCTTCAACAATCGCCGCCCTTCTTCTTCATTGGTTCCCACGAGACGCACAACCATCGGTACATCCGTGGCGGTCTGGCTCAACGCGCTCAAAATTCCTTTTGCAACCTCATCTCCCCGGGTAATACCCCCGAAGATATTGAATAGTACAGCTTCTACACTGGGATCCTTTAGGATAATGCGGATCGCCGCTGACACCTTATCAGCACTAGCTCCCCCGCCAATATCAAGGAAATTCGCCGGTGCACCGCCATAAAGATGGATGACATCCATCGTCGCCATTGCTAATCCTGCACCGTTAACCATGCAGCCAATGTTCCCATCAAGTTTTACATAGGAAAGGCCATATTTACGGGCTTCCCGTTCTTCTGCAGGCTCTTCATCAAGGTCTCTCATCTCGGCCAGATCAGGATGCCGGAATAGACCGTTATCATCAAGCACCATTTTTCCATCAAGGGCGATCATTTGATCATCACCCGTGATCACCAGCGGATTGATCTCCGCCAATGTCGCATCCGTCGATGCATACGCTTGATATAAACCACTAGCAATTTTCATGAACGTTCGCCAGTGCGCTCGGGGAATCTCTGCAGCCGCTGCCAGGTAACGGGCCTGGTAATCCTTCAGACCTAGGAGCGGGTCAATCCAGATGCGCTGGATCTTCTCTGGATGCGTACGTGCAACTTCTTCGATTTCGACCCCGCCCTCGCCTGAGGCAATGAGGACCGGACATTTTTCGGTTCTATCATTCGTGATCCCAAGATAAATCTCTGTTCCGATGTCAACCGCTTCATCAACCAGAACTCGTCGCACTGGAAGGCCTTTGATCTCCATGCCCAATAACTGGGTAGCTACTTCCTCTGCTTCTTCAGGTGTATGGACAAGGCGAATACCCCCGGCTTTGCCGCGACCTCCCACTAACACCTGAGATTTAATCACCACCCGGCCACCCAGTTCTTCAGCGATTGTTTTTGCTTCCGTGGCGGTCATTGCCACCCGTCCGCGCAAGATCGGTATGCCAAAGTCGGCAAAGACTTGCTTGGATTGGTACTCGTGTAATTTCATTAACTCTCCTTCTTGACTACCTGAAGTCTATCGCCCGATAGACAAACGGATCAGTCGAGCGTAATTTCAGGGGAAAACCGCATAATCCGATGGTTGCCGCTATCAACCACCCAAACTTCGCCATTGTTGGAGATATCGACACCACTCAGGGTATTGAATTGATTGGGCCCAAGGCCAAAGGTCCCTCCCCAACCCACCAAGAATTCACCAGATCGGCCGAAACAAAGCACCCGAAAGCCCTCCGGATCCGTTGCACAACTAATCCCTTGATCGTTTACGCCCAGATAGGGCTTATTTTCCAATGACTGGCCGTACCAGGCATCCATCGTCCATTCCACAACGGGTTCGTACTGATCCACAAGAAGTTGCTCAAAAACTTGAACGCGTTGATTCCAGGTATCGGCTACATAGATTCGGTCATCCGGATCAACGGCCAGACCAACCGGCTCATCCAGGAAACCCGGGAGGTAACCAGCACTCCCAAATTGAACGATAAAATCGCCCGCTCGATTAAAAACCTTGATGCGCTTGTTCCCCGTATCAGATACATAAACTCTACCAGCGCTATCAACGGCAACATCGCGTGGACCCCAGAAGGCATCCGGCTCTTCACCCAGGCCTTCCTGTCCAAACATACCGATAAACTCACCTTCTTCTGTAAACCATTGAACGCGATGGTTCCAGGTGTCGGCAACGTAGACGACACCATCGTCAGAGACCGCGACTCCCCAGGGCTCATTAAACGTGCCTCCCGGCGCATTCCCTTCTGCCACCGAGGCGAATGAACCCCAGACATTCAATACCTCACCATTTGAGGACAGGTGCTGGACGCGGTGATTCGCTGTATCCACAATATAGATGCTGCCATCCGGTGCGATAGCCAGATCGCGCGGCCGGTAAAATTCACCCGGGGAAAGCCCTTCATAACCAATCATCAAGTCAGCAGATAGATCGATCAGCTTCCCTTCATACGGATCTTCGATCACGGGGGGATTGATGGACGCTGAAGTGACACCATAATCCCAAACTTTGGCGGCGATATCCTTCCGAACATACATGCGCATCCGATCGGAGGGAGACCAGCGCGGCAGGCTCATATCGCGACCCGCCCAATCTGCATATCGTTGAAAGTCACGGTCGATCCAGATATCCCAGATGGCTACACGCAGTGCCCTGTCGGTGAAGAACGGCTTGATGTGTCCCCAGGCCCGCGCCAGATACTCCAGAAAGCCCATCGGAGTTATCTCTTCGTCTGTACCTGAGGTCTCCAAGTTGCGTTCAGCTTCGATGGCAGAGCGTTTCAAATTCCAGTAATCCTGATTGGGCCACCACATGCGGATGTATTCATAGCGGTTGAAGCGATCCGCAAGTAAGGGTTCGACCGCATTCCAATTGTTATCACCAACAAGGATCACAGGGTACTCTAGCAAATCACGGGTCGGATTGGCGCCAAAAAAGTATTGCTGGCCATAGTCCCGCAGGTACCAGTTAAGTGGCCAGGATACATCGTCATCATAAGCCACCCGGAGGTCCTTGCCATCCGTGGTACGAATGGAGAGGTCCTCAATCTGGCGCATGGCGGTCTTCACGCCGGGAGCAGCATGAGCATAGACAAGATATTCGGTTGCAAGATCATAGTTGACCAACGATGCCCTCACACTGGCGCGGAAGGTTAATCCCAGCAGTAATACAATCCCTATAACACCACTCACACGCAAAATATCGCGCGAGCGATCGTTAAGCCTAAGACGGTAAAAACCGTAGCCCGATGCTGCGATGAAGAGCAAGACTGTGAAGAAGAGGCTTGTGGAACGGAGCTGTTCAAGTTGGTTTCCCTGGAATGGAGGGGTAGGACCAAGTAGCATCCCCAAAGCTCTTAGGACCGCCACAATGAAGGTCAGGAGTAATCCCAGACGTATCCACCCACGCACACCGGCAAATGAATCCCAATCTGTTCGCCTGAGGTATTCGCCGATCCCCCAGCCCCCCAACAGTATCAAGGGCAGAGTGATATGGACCGTGAGCCAGGGCATCTTCTCGCCCGCAAAGGAGTACGCTGCAAGCGAAGTAAGCGACCAGAACACCAGGAAGCTGACAACAGGGAACTTCTCAACTCTTTCCAATTCTTGCGTGGTTGATTCGCGCGCGGGTTCAAACCCACGCACCCAATAGACGATCGCGATGATGGATCCAATTGCAGGCAGGTATTCGTAGAGAGGAATTTGAATGAAGAGGTAGTAGTACAAGGGTTGACCACCGCGTTGAACCCCATGCTGTTCGATCCAATATCCCAACGATCCCACGAGTCCCGATATCAAACCATTTTCATTAGTGAAAAGAGTTGTGTAAAAAACAAAGAATATGGCATAGAAAATTCCGGCCGAGATCAACCATCTCTTCCAATTCCACAACGCCCCAACAGCCGCACTCAGCAGCAAGAGAGCGAGAACTATGATCGTCGTCCGACCTAATGGCAGGAGGGACCGATATTCAAGTGCCGGCCAACCGAAAGTGTCTGCCAGGAGGGCAGCTAATTGCGGGAGTGTGAGGGTGGCCGTCACCACGAGCAAATCTAAATCCGGAAATTCATCCCGCAAAGTTCGTCCATAGGCAGCCAGTAAGCCGTAGGCCATGAGCAGGAATCCGCCAATCGCCAAAACTGCGCCAAATGCCACCAGCGGAGATACACTCAATCCTTCGGCCAATGCCAGGCCTGGGTCAATGGTTGCCGCTGTGTTCTCGACCTCTCCTGAAGCCGCCCAGCCCTGAAATAGAGAGCCCAGGGCAAGAAAAATGCCCATTGCGGCTGCGCTAAATCCAAAGAGAAATGAATACTTGTGTTGATTGCTTTCCCAGCGTGATCGCAACAGACGTAATCCGAAGAAGGCTCCAAGGAAGATCAACAATTGAGCGGTATAGATGAATGAAGTCTCTTTGGCGGTGGCATGCAAGGCTAACGAAGCGGCCAAAGCATAAAGCCATTGGGCTTTACGGGTCTCGTAGTATTGAAACACTGCATAAAACGTGAGCAGAGCGATGGGCACAACAAGCGCTTCATTCCGGACGTAACGCCCATAGTAAAGCATGTAGGGCGAAACGGTCATCAAGGCTGTTGCCGCAATCCCTCCCCACTTCCCCAGCCATTTACGAAAGAGGAAGACCATCGCTACGGCAATTACACTCGCCAGCGCAGCTGGGACACGAGCAGAGGCATCCGAATCTCCAAACAAGAAGTACGAAAAAGCCACCAGATGCATTTGAAGGGGCCCATGCATCAAAGGATCATGAGAAAAACCCCTGCCTTCCGACAAGTACCAGGAGAATTGGGTATGCAAACTCTCATCATGGCTCATAACTCGTGATTCAAGGTCAACAAATCGTGTGAAAACAGCGATGAGAAGCAGCCCTAGATATAGAACCAATTCTGCATTAATAGGGATTTTCTTTGAAAGCCAATGGGGATTTGTCTGCTCTTCTATGTCCATAAGTTCTTCCCTACCCTATCCAGTGTAACCATCCGACAAAAGTCTATTGCATGTTCCTTACCAGTAGATTAATAATTGAACTTGCCAGTTAGTTATAGCTGAGCTGGGAAGCCTCGACCAACGAATTAATTTCCTCGTTTGTGCAATCCTGCCAGGCTCCAGGAGCTAGATCACCTAACCTGAGCGACGCAATCCGGACCCTGATGAGCCGCAACACACTTAATCCTAGCACAGAGGCCATCGTCCGGATCTGACGCTTGTGACCTTCACGCAAGATGATCCTGCACCAGCAATGGCCATCTTCTTCCTTTTCAATTTCTAGTTCAGAAGTTTTCGTTCGGTACCCATCCGGCAGCTCGAAACCGCGATGCCATCGATCGATTTGCTCCTCGGAGGGCTTTTCATCGAAAAGAACACGATATTCCTTCTCATGTTGATAGCGTGGGTGTGTTAGGCGATACGTAAGATCGCCATCATCGGTTAAGATCATCAATCCTTCTGAGGCGAGATCGAGGCGACCCACTGCATAAACACGCTCCGGGATGGATACCAAGGCGAATATGGTTGGATGGCCACCTTGAGAGCGCGAGGATGAGAGGTAGCCAGCGGGTTTATGCAGCTTGATATAGCGATTGCGAGCGGGTAAACGCAAGGGCGCCCCGTCAACGATTATCTCGTCTGAATCAACAACCACTTTATCCCCGAGATTGGCAACCCTCTCGTTGACTCTGACTCTCCCTGTGCGTATTAAATCTTCACAATATCGTCGAGATCCTAGCCCACTTCTGGCAAGCACCTTTTGAAGTCTTTCACTCATGCTGTGGGTGCTTGCTCCTCATGCTGTTCATCTGCCGGGGGTTGCGGGAATTCAAGATTCGGCTCGAGCTGGAGTGGTGGCAGCTCTTCCAACGATTCCAAACCAAAATAGCTTAAGAAATCTGAGGTTGTGGTGTACAGAAAGGGACGGCCAGGACCCTCGCTGCGGCCAACTTCTTCAATCAGCGCATGCCGGAGCAGGGTTCGCAGCACGCTATCGGAATTAACCCCACGCACAGAATCGATTTGAGGGCGTGTTATGGGCTGCTGGTATGCGATAATCGCCAGAACTTCCAGGGCAGCCCGACTCAAATGCGCGATTTCCTCCAACCCCAAGAAATTCTCAATATCCTCAGCAAATTCGGGAGAGGATACCAGTTGGTACCCATCCTTTGATTTCTGCAATCGGAAACCGCGTGCATGGTACTGCTCAGCGAGCTGATCAAGCGCCTGGTCTGCCTCTCGAGCCGTGGCACCCAGGGCAGCGGCTAACTGGTTCGCCGAGATCGCACGGGCTGAAATGAATAACAACGCTTCTATTCGTGCAACGAGCTCCATCGCTTATACCCACAATCCATCGCAAAGCTGCGTGCTATAATGCCCCGCGATCTACTACCCGAGAGGTCGATAATCTTGAGATCAGTTTTGATCAATCCATCCAAACAGCGATACCTGCTGGTCATTTTGGTAATGCTGCTTGCAAATCTCGCCTGTCAGATCGACATCGGTGGTCCTGATAGACCGGGTGAGGCCATCATCAAAGATCCTGCGCAAGCAACAGAGGTGGCCCAAATCTGGTCGCAGGCGATTACAGAGTCCCTCTCCGCCGGCCAAGTTGTGGTGATTTTCAACGAGATCCAGATAACAGGCTTTTTTGCAAATCGGCTAAACACAGAATCAAGCCCCCTTCTCCAGGAGCCTCAAATTTACCTGCGAGATGGTCAAATCCAAGTATACGGAATCTTCGAACGAGGCATTCTCAAATCCTCTGTGCTTATGCGGGTCGAACCCACCATTGATATCGATGGTCAGCTTTCCCTTCAAGTTATCGAGGCCAGTGTTGGCCCTATTCCTGCACCACAACTCTTGATGGAGACTATCTCTGCGCTCGTAACGGAAGCCCTGACGGGCTCGATTGGTTCACTTGCTACCGGCATCAAATTATCGTCTCTAGCTATCGCAGATGGCGAAATGTCTATCGTCGGTGAGATTCGTTAAAGGACCGGGCGGATTATACCAACCGGCTATGGGACCAGCAATGCGGAAAAGCGTTTTCGGCTTCATTTCAACGGTAACCTTCATCCTCTCCCTGGCGTTAACTGCCTGCGCGAACCCTCAAGCGACTGCGGGAATGATCGAGGTAGAACTCGAAATTGAAGGCTCCATTCAGACGGTACAGGTTCCTTCAGGTTCCACTGTACAGCAGGTAATTGAGGCTGCGGCGTATCAAATCGGAACCCTCGACCGGGTATCCCCTCCCTCGTACACCGTGATTGAGCAGGGATCTCGAATTTCGATCACTCCAGTAGAAGAGCTTTTCGAAATTGAAGAGATTATCATCCCGTTTGAAAGGCAAACGATTCGTAACGAGGCTTTAACCGAGGGCGAGAGCCGACTGCTGCAACCCGGCAAAAATGGTGTACAGGAAATAACTTATCGCATACTCATTGAAGCAGCTGTCGAAACTTCACGGGCTCCTGTAAAAAATATCATCCTGGAAGAACCTGTCCCTGAAATAATCATGATCGGTACGC
>JBFFMI010000134.1:0-8169 GCA_041554155.1 Anaerolineales bacterium | reverse complement strand
CTGGATCAATCGCTTCATCCGCTTCCACGGAAAACGCCACCCAACCCACATGGGCCGGGCTGAAATCGAAGCCTTCCTCACCCATCTAGCGGTCAGAGAGAAAGTTGCTGCTTCTACCCAGAACCAGGCCCTGAACGCCCTGCTTTTCCTCTACCGCCATGTGCTTGATATACCGATTAACTTTCCGCTTAGTTCCGTACGCGCCCGGCGACCCAAACGCTTCCCAACTGTACTATCCCAAGAGGAGGTCCAGCGTCTGCTAACCTGCGTCGACCCACCTTATCAGTTGATTACCAAGTTGCTCTACGGCAGTGGACTACGTATCTCGGAAGCGGTGCGGATCCGTGTTAAAGATTTCGATTTCGAACAACGCCACGTTGCGGTGCGCGATGGCAAAGGGGCTAAGGATCGAATCACACTGCTCCCCGACTCACTGACAGCTGAACTGAAAGACCACCTCGAACGGGTACGTTTGATCCACCAGCGCGACTTGCGCCAGGGGTACGGATCGGTCTATCTCCCATTCGCACTTATTCGAAAATACCCCGAAGCACCGCGCCAGTGGATCTGGCAGTACGTCTTCCCATCCCGCAAGCTCTCGGTGGATCCACGCAGCGGGATTACTCGCCGATACCACATCAGCACCAGCGCTGTGCAGAAAGCTTTACGGAAAGCAGTCAAACTCATTGGAATCGAAAAGCGTGTCACCTGCCACACACTGCGCCACTCTTTCGCCACACATCTGTTGGAGAATGGTACGGATATTAGAACTGTCCAGGATCTGCTTGGCCACAAGGATGTCAAAACAACGATGATCTACACCCATGTACTCAAGCGGGGACCCTTCGCAGTGAGAAGCCCGCTTGATGTATGAAGATGCATGAAGCAACCAGGCCCATGGCGGGGTAAAATGGGTGTTCTATCCTCAATCCTATCTCAAGGAGTCCCTATGAACGACCCACGTGTCGACCGTATGGCACAAGTCCTGATCCAGTACTCTACCAATATCCAACCTGGTGACCGGGTTTTGATCGAAGCTGAACCCCTGGCTGAACCGTTAGTACGAGCCTGTTTTCGCGAGATTCTGTTGGCCGGAGGTTACCCACATCTCAATATATCGCTCGCTGGCCAGACCACCTATACCGGGATCGATGATCTATTCCTCCAATACGCCAATGAGGACCAGCTCGATTACCCTCCAACCTTCTACAACTTGACCTATAACGAGTTTGAATCCCGCATTCGGATCCAGTCCGTGGCCAACTCGAAGCTATTGATGGAAGCGGATAAAACCAAGTTGGCTCGACGATCACGTGCGATCAGCGATGTGTCAAAAACCCAATTTAGACGCGGGGCGGCGGGAGAATTCAAATGGATGACGACGCTCTTCCCGACCAACGCCTATGCCCAGGATACAGGAATGAGCCTGGAGGAGTTTGAAACCTTCGTCTTCTCAGCCTGCCATGTAGAAGATCCAGACGAGGATGCGGTGGCTTACTGGCAGTCGGTAAGGGCTGAGCAAACCAAACTGGTCGAACATTTTAAAGGGCACGAGGTCGTCGAAGTCAAATCCCCCGATTGCGAGCTCACATTTTCGATCAAAGATCGGCTCTTCAAGAGCGCCCATGGCACAAATAACATGCCGGATGGCGAAATCTACACCGGGCCGGTGGAAGAGTCTGTTGAGGGCCGGGTACGGTTCTCCTTCCCCGCCGTTTATCAGGGCAATGAGGTGGATGGTGTTGAGCTCACATTCAAGGAAGGAAAAGTAATCGAGGCGAGCGCAGAACGCAACCAGGAATTTCTGGACGCCAAGTTGAACACCGATGAAGGAGCCCGCTACATGGGTGAATTTGCCATCGGTCTGAACTACGGGGTCAAGCACTTCAGCAAGAACATCCTCTTCGACGAAAAGTTTGGTGGCACGATCCACATGGCTCTCGGTGCCGGTTATCCCCAGGTTGGCAGCAAGAATGAGAGTGCCATCCACTGGGATATGGTCTGCGACATGACCAGGGATTCGCAGATCATCGTAGATGGTGAGGTTGTCTACAAGGATGGCAAGTTCGTCATCTAACAGGGAGGAAGCATGAAGCGCATCCTTGCAATCGCCCTTGCGCTCGGTTTTGTACTGGCTGCATGTGGGACAACACCACCTGAGATCACCGCCACATTATCTCCAACACAGCCGCCCAGGGCCACGAACACGCCACCGCCGACGGCAACAGCCGTTAGCCCCACCTCTGAATCCATGGCAGTCCGCGCGCGTGAGGGCGATCCACTGCCGGCTCACGCCGGTGAGCTCTTCTCCACGGCAGGTTCCTGCAGCTTCTGCCACATGAATATGACCGATGACAGCGGCGCTGACGTCTCGATTGACTCCTACTGGCGCTCGACGATGATGGCGAATGCCGCCCGCGATCCCTACTGGCAGGCTTCCGTCCGGCGGGAGATTGAAAACCTTCCAGCTCTGAGTGAGCTCATCCAGGACAAATGCAGCAATTGCCATATGCCTATGGCGCAGTACACAGCTGCGGATAATGGACAGGCAGGCGTCATATTTGGAAGTGATGGTTTTCTTGCTGCGGAGAACGAGCTGAATAAACTGGCGCTGGATGGCGTCTCCTGCACGCTGTGCCATCAGATCCTACCGAATAGCCTGGGGACGGCGGCCAGTTTTAGCGGGGGCTTCTTTATTGATACGACCCTTCGGCGCCCGGATCGGTTGCTTTTTGGCCCCTACACTAGCTCTCCGAGCGATGTCACCATCATGGCCGGGGCCTCAGGATATGTCCCTGAGCAGGGGCTTCATATTACCGGCTCTGAGCTGTGCGCCACCTGCCATACGCTATACACGCCGTATGTTGATGAAACGGGCGAGGTCGCCGGTGAATTTGCCGAGCAAACGCCCTATTTTGAGTGGTACTACAGCGATTACCGCAGCTCACAGAGCTGCCAGGATTGTCACATGCCAGAGGCCGAAGGCGGGGTGAGTATCTCCACCACCAGCCAGACGCTGCGAAGCCCTTTTGCCAAGCACAGTTTCGTTGGCGGCAATGTCTATATACTAAGGATGCTTGATCGCTTTGGCGACGAACTGGGTGTGACCGCTTCGAGTGAACATTTCGAGGCGACCATCGAGCGCACGCTTGAGCAGTTGGGGGAAGCAACGGCAACCCTCAGTCTCGATGAGGCGCGCATTTCCGGTCGTCGCTTGATCTTGGATTTGACCCTAGAAAATCTCGCCGGGCACAAATTCCCCACTGGGTATCCATCCCGCCGTGCCTGGTTGCATGTGAGCGTGACAGATGGGGGCGGGGCGCTGGTCTTTGAATCGGGGGCGGTCAATCCCGATGGCTCGATCGTTGGCAACGACAACGACAGCGACCCACGTCAATTTGAACAACACTACCAGGCGATTGTCCAGGAGGACCAGGTCCAGATCTATGAGGCCATCCTGCGGGACAGTGAGCTGCAGGTGACAACGACGCTCTTGCGGGCGGCTGGTTACCTCAAGGACAACCGCTTGCTGCCGAGGGGATTTGATAAGGGCGCTCCCTACGAAGATTTCAGCGTGCGCGGTCAGGCCTCCACTGATATCGATTTCGATGAGCCATCCGATCAGATCCAGTATGTGATCGATCTCGGGGATACCAGCGGGCCGTATCAAGTTTCGATTGAGCTTCTCTATCAGTCGGTGGGCTATCGCTGGATCGCCAACCTCTCAGATCAAAACGGCCCGGAAATCGAGCGCTTCCTACGCTATGCCAGCGAAGTTCCCAACCTGCCTGTCGTGATCGATTCGGCAGAGCTTCAATTGGAAGGATAATTCGTCACCTGCATGTCACCTGGGATGGCAGGGGCGGCTATTGCCGCCCCCTTTGCTTTGCGAACGCATCGGTTTATTGAGATAGATCCAAACTAGAGCGAATTCGTAGGAATAGAGGACGTTTTCCACTATCTGATCCTGCAAGAGGGGCGGTACGCTGTACGTCATGGGACGATGAGATGCACGAGCTTGCTGTAACCGAAAGTATCCTGGAAATCACGCTGCGCCACGCTGCACAGGCGGGGGCTGTGAAAGTGACGGACATCCACCTGGTGATCGGTGCGTTGGCCAGCATCGTCGACGATTCGGTTGCCTTCTACTGGGACCTGATCTCAAAAGACACTCTCGCCGAGGGGGCTAAACTGCACTTCCGGCGGATCGAAGCGTTGATGGAATGTCAAGACTGTCAAGTGCGTTACAAACCAGGAGATGGACAACTGCGTTGTCCCGAGTGTGATGGTGGGCAGGTGCGGGTGATTGCCGGGGAAGAGTTTCGCCTGGAAGCCATCGAAGTTGACTCGGATGAGCCCATGGATGGAGATCAGACATGAAGGCACGTGTAGAAGTAGTGGAGAAGATCCTCAGCGCCAACGATCAACTGGCGGAGGAGAACCGACAAACCCTCAACACCTCCGGTGTGTATGCTTTGAACATGATGGCCTCGCCCGGAGCCGGCAAGACTTCACTGATTGAAGAGACGATCCGACGCCTCTCCGACCGATACCAGTTGGGCGTGATCGATGGCGATATCGCCACCAGTATCGATGCCGACCGGGCTGCTGCAGCCGGGGCGCAGGCGGTGCAGGTCAACACGGGCGGAGAGTGCCATCTCGATGCTGTGATGCTCAAAGGCGCGTTGGCCCAGATGGACCTGGGCGCGATCCAGCTGCTGATCGTCGAGAATGTTGGCAATCTGATCTGCCCGGCAAGCTTCCAGCTCGGAACGCACATGAGCGTGCTGATCGCCTCTGTGCCGGAAGGCGATGATAAACCCTACAAATATCCCGGGATGTATCGCGGAGTGGACGCCCTTGTGATCAATAAGACAGATCTACTTCCCTATGTCGAATTCAACATGGACTACTTCCGGGAGGGCGTGGAAGCGCTGAACCCCGGGTTGATCACTTTCCCGCTCTCCTGTCGCACTGGCGAGGGGTTGCAGGGCTGGATCGATTGGCTGACGGGGGCATTGGAGGCCCATCAGACGGGTTAGGCATGTGCTCCCGGCATGCGTTGCGCATCCAAATCAGGGGCGTGGTCCAGGGGGTGGGCTTTGATCCGTTCGTCTAAAGCCAGGCGTACCCACCTGGAGTGCATGCGCTGTGCTCATGCCAGCGGCAGAGCCGCGGGACTTTACCTGTAGAGCAATAAACCCGGGAGTTTCCCGGGTTCACTTAACAGTGCGGTTGTGGAAGATTTGCTTCCACGCCGGTAACAATACTGCTTACAGATTCCGCTTTCTGACTATGCCGCCTCGGCCTGGATCTGCTCCATCAGGAGCGATACGATCTGGCGTGCAGCCTCGGCTAAATCCTCCGACACGTTGTAGACAGCTGCACCCTGGCGGTCCGCTTCGATCACCGCTTCGGTATCCTTCAAGAATCCCAGTACGGGCAATCCGGGTGAGCGCTCTTCGATGAAGCGTTGATCGTCTTCATGGCGTACTTTGCTGCCGACGAGATACAGCTTCGAAAGCTTCAAGTCTTCGGCCAGCGCTTTAATCTGAGCTGCGGTGCCCAGACTGCGAGCGGTGGGCTCTACCACGATCAGCATCGCATCGACAGCATCCGCTGTGGCGCGCCCCAGATGCTCCACGCCAGCATACATATCGAGCAGCACGACCTCGTCGCGCCGCAGCAGCACATGGGTGATCAATGAGCGCAGCATGGCGCTTTCGGGGCAGATGCAGCCTGAGCCGCCCATCTCAACCGCACCCAGTTCGAGCATACGCAGCCCGTCCTTAACCAGCGAGAAGCGGTCAGGGAGATCATCCACGCGCGGATTCAACTTGAAGAATCCGCCGGTCGTGCCTGGTTGTGCCCCGGTACGTTCGTAGATCAACTCGTCCATCTTTGCGATCGGGGTGAGTGTATTCAGCGCCTCGAGTGGAAAACCAAGTGCTGCTCCAAGGCAGGGCGATGGATCGGCGTCAATGGCCAGGACCTGGTAGTCCTGGTCGATAAAGGCATAAGCGAGCAAGCTGGTCAGCGTGGTCTTGCCGACCCCGCCTTTTCCGGTGATGGCGATCTTCATGCAGGATATCTCCTAGTTCAGCTTAGGGTTAGGCGTCGGGGCTGAACCCGCGCAGGCGGGCTTCGCTGCGTAAAACCTGCACAATCGCGGGGATATCAAGCCCATTCTGGCAGTGTAATCCATTATGCAACAGTTTATCGCATGTCCAGAGTGTGCGGTTAGTGAGTGCTTTGGATGGGTCGTGGAGCACCGCTCGGAAAATTTCGCCGAAAGTGAGATCCATCTCGGGTTCATGATAGTTTTCGCAAGCGAAGCACAGGCCGCACTGGCGCACATCCTCACCACTGTTTGTGAGGATGATTGCCCAGAGCGGTCCGCGGCTACCAGGATCCATATGGCCGTCCCTTCTCGCGTGATGGTTTAAAGCAGCCCTTTCTCTTGCAACAGAGGGCGTGGGTCGATGAGATTACGCTCTAATGCCGCGCCATCGATCATGTCCAGGGCCAGGGCAATCAGCTGGGTGAAGTACAGGGCTGGTGTACGCTGCTCGCCTTGCATCTGGGTTTGTCGGCCATCGAGGTTGAGGTGGCACAATGGGCATGCCACGGCGACCAAATCGGCACCACGCGCCCGCGCATTTTTCAGGATGTCGCCGCTCATCTCAATGGCGATCTCGGTATTGGTGGCTGAGAGCGAGGCGCCGCAACAAGAAACTTTTCGATCCCAATCCACGACTTCAGCACCGAGTGATCTCATAATGCGGTCCATGGCCATCGGGTATTCGGCTTCCTTTGACCCGGTGACATCTGGCGGGCGGGTGAGCAGGCAGCCGTAATAGCAGGCTACTTTCAAGCCTTCGAGAGGCCGTTTGACCAGCCCGGATAGCTTTTCGGAGCCTACGCGCGTATCGATCAGGTCGACAAGTGAATGGATCTCGACGCTGTCCTGGTAGCTATAGCCCACATCTTCGTCAAGCTCGCGTTTGAGATCCGGGTCCAGTCGCAGGTCACGCGCGGCGGATTTGAAGCGGTTGAAACAGGCCGCACAGGGTAGTGTGACCTCCTTCAAACCTTCCTGTTCAAGCAGCACCAGGCTCTCGAGGGGCAGCCGTGTCGCCAGCTTATGGTCCACACGGTGGGCCGGGGTTGAACCGCAGCAGACCCAGCCTTCAGGCTCGATAGGTTTGATCCCGAGGGCTTCCATTGTCGCCCGGGTAGAAATGTCGAATTCTTTGGCCATCGAGTGCAGCGAACACCCCGGGTAATAACCGATTTCCTCCTCCGGACGGGCAGCCGTCGTGAGGGGTGTTTTACGCTTGCGCTTCCGGACGATCACGGGAAGCAAGCTGATCTTGCGGTGCTTGAGCAGGTCAAGCGCAAGATCCAGATCCTTAAAGGGCTGTCCGGTGCGCAGGTTCATCTCGACCGTCAGTCCTAGTTCGAAGGAGCGACCGAGGATATCCACATCGCGCAGGAAGACTTTGTTAAAAAGAGCGACCTCGGGAACCTTGGGCTCGATCCCGCGCGTCTGCGCTTCACCGACGATGAAATCCATGACCTTGGCGACGTCGATGCCCTGCGGGCAGCGGGTAGTGCAGGTCTGGCAGGAGGCGCACAGCCAGGGTGTCTTGCTATCGAAGATCAAGTCTTGCATGCCGAGTTGGGCGGCGCGCATGATCTGGTTTGGCGCCATATCGAAGTGCTCTGTCAAAGGACAGCCGGAAGTACATTTAACGCAGTGATAACAGAGGAAGACGTTTTCCCCGGTCTCGCGCTGGATTTGCTCAGCGAGTTCAGTGCTCAGTTGGGTTGCCATCTTCACCTCATCACGCTGCTTCGGCATCGGGGGCTGAGAGTGGTTCCGGTGTAGGGCGCGGGTACAAGCCGGCACCTTCGATAATCGGTTTGACCGCCTCTTCCCATTCAATTGCCATTAAATGAACACCGTGTACGCCCTCAATTGTCTGCATCTGCTGGATCAGTTCAATCGCGATCTGCATGCCTTCAGCTCGCCAGGCCTGGCCGCGCGCCTTCTTATCCTCTTTGTCGATCCCTTCAGCGGCAGCCAGCATGCGATCGACGAAGGTATCCGGAACATCCAGGCCGGGGACTTGATCGCGCATGTAACGCGCCATGCCGGGTGACTTG
>JBFFMI010000133.1:0-8192 GCA_041554155.1 Anaerolineales bacterium | reverse complement strand
GGCGCCGCCAATGGCGATCAGTTTGGAGAGAACCGAGTCTTCGCGGTCGATAAGAAACTGGTCGATGCGTTTCGCGTAATCCGCCGCCTCTTCGATCAAGCTTTGCTCATCCAGGGATAGCAATTTGGCATCGCGCAGAACCCAATTCCCGTTGATCATGACATCGCGCACGTCGGTCGATTTCGCTGCGTATACAAGGCGGGCGTAAATGGATTGTGGATCACGCTCGAAGTGCGGCAGATTGTGGGTTGTATTCAGGCGCACGCTGATGATGTCGGCTCGCTTTCCAACTTCAAGCGAGCCGGTCAGGTCGCCGATATGGAGCGCCCTGGCGCCCATGCGTGTAGCCATCTCGACAGCGATGTGAGCGGGAAGGGCGGTGGGGTCATTTGTGCTTGTCTTTGCGATGAAGGAAGCGAGGCGCATTTCTTCAAATAAATCTAGATCATTGTTCGAAGCCGGGCCGTCCGTGCCCACACCTACGTTAAGTCCTATGTTCAACATGTCAACGACAGGGGCGATCCCGGATGCAAGTTTTAAATTGCTGGAGGGGTTATGGGCGACACCGACCTCTGAATGTTCGAGTGTATGGATTTCACCATCATCCACGTGTACGCAATGAGCAGCAATTACCTTCGCGTCCAACAACCCCATCTTCTTTACCCAGGGTATTACGGGCATCTCATGCTGCTCACGCCAGTCTCGCACTTCTTGAAATGTTTCGGCGAGGTGAATGTGCAGTGGAACGTCGAATTCGAGCGCCAGGTCAGTACAGTCTCTAAGGATTTCTTCCGTGCATGTATATGGAGCGTGTGGGGCGACAGCCGGTATGATAAGCGGATGATCCTTCCAGGCTTGGATGAATTCGCGCGATCTGGCTAAAGAATCCTCATAGGAATCTGCGTCCGGGGAAGGGAATTTTAAAACAGTTTGTCCGCATATACCACGCATGCCGGCTGCTGCTGTGGCCTCAGCGACCGTATCCTCGAAATAATACATATCGGCAAATGAAGTGATGCCACCTCGTATCATTTCCGCGCAGGCAATCGACGTGCCCAATCGGCAAAACTCAGGTGTGACAAATTCACGCTCCACCGGCATCATGTAACCAAGCAGCCATACATCCAGCCGCAGATCATCGGCTAACCCTCTAAGCAGCGTCATCGGGACATGCGTATGTGCATTGACCAGACCCGGCATCAACAGATCGGAACCAAAATCGATCTGTTCTTCACTGCTGTAAGATGCAAGGAGAACTTCCCTTTTATCCACCGCGACGATCTTGTCTTCCTGAATCGCGATAGCACCATCCCGAAGGATCTTCCGCTCGGCATCCATTGTCAGGATCAACTGGGAAAGAAGAATGGTATCGACTGACTGCATGGCTCACCTGTTGGTTAGGAATTGGGCTGATTATAGCAGGGAGAGGATTAAAGGGTTGCGTTCAAGATGTATAATCGACCGGGGAGGCATAAACGATGCGACCTGTAGATATCATTATCAAAAAGCGAAATAACCAAGAGCTGAGCACATCGGAAATCTCCGGTTTCATTGAAGGTTTTTCCCGGGGCGATATTCCAGATTATCAGGTGTCTGCATGGGCTATGGCTGTCCAGCTCAACGGTATGAGCGCACGCGAAACCGCCGATCTTACAATGGCCCTGGCCGAATCTGGCGAGCAGCTTGATCTTTCGAGCGTGGTGCCATTCGTCGTTGACAAGCATTCGACGGGCGGCGTGGGCGATAAAACCACGCTGGTCGTGGGTCCTATTGTCGCGGCATGTGAAGTGCCAGTAGGAAAGATGTCTGGCCGGGGCCTTGGTTTTACCGGTGGGACACTGGATAAAATGGAATCGATTCCCGGCTTCGATATCAGCCTAACTGTGGAGGAATTCAAAGTCCAGTTAGGTGAGGTAGGTTTTGTACTTGCTGGGCAGACTGCTGATCTTGCGCCGGCAGATGGCATGTTGTACGCACTCCGGGATGTCACCGGGACGGTTCCCTCGATACCCTTGATCGCGTCATCCGTGATGAGCAAGAAAATTGCCGGCGGGGCACAGGCGATCGTGCTTGATGTTAAGGTGGGCTCAGGCGCATTCATGGCCTCAATTGAAGATGCACGATCATTGGCCACATGCATGGTGGGAATTGGGAAACATGCCAATCGAACCGTTGTTGCTCTGATCTCGGATATGAATCAGCCATTGGGCTGTGCTGTGGGCAACATTCTCGAGGTGAAGGAAGCCGTGGACACGCTTTCCGGGGATGGGCCCGAAGATTTCAAGGCACATTGCCTGGAGGTCGCAGCGCACATGCTGTTACTTTCAAGGAAGGCTGAGTCGTTTGCTTCAGCGCAAAAGCTTGCTATTGAGACGCTAGAAAACGGCGCTGCACTGCAAAAATTCATAGACATGGTGAAGGCTCAAAAGGGCGATCACACGGTGATCGAAGATACATCAAGATTCCCCGAAGCACCGGTGATCATAGCGGTTAACGCCCCGAAAGCAGGGTTTATACAGGAGATGCATGCAGGGGAGATCGGATTAACAGCTATGATGTTGGGGGCTGGAAGGGCGATGAAAGGAGATCCAATCGATCACCGGGTTGGCATCGTGCTGGAAGGTAAAGTTGGGGACAGTGTCCAAGCTGGAGACATCCTTTACACTGTGCATGCCAAGGATGAGGAATCTGCCCTTGCAGCCAAGGAACGACTCAAAGCGTGCACCCGGATTTCCACAGACCCTACCGATCGCCTACCACTTTTTTACGAAACCATCACGAGCGAAGCTTAGTCCGTTTTGTCCATACCCGATTAATTTTAGAGCGTCCCACCAGGGGACGCTTTTTGGTAAGCTTTTTCATACCATGCAGCTTATTCGAGTTTTGATTGCATCTGATAATCCTCTGAGTCTAAAAGGGTTGACCACCTTCCTGGAGGTGGAGGATTCGATCGATATCGTAGGCCAGGCGGGGCTAGCAGAGCTACATTCAGATTTATTCGATGTATTTCTCCCCGATGTTGTCTTGATCGACGCCATTAATGAAGATTCCATAGCAGCGCTGGTCCAGGATCTGATCATTCCATACATTCTGTTGGTCGAAAATGACGAAAGCAGAGCGTATAAGTTGGCAGAAGGTAACGTGCTTCCACACGATGCAAGTCTGCAGGTTTACAGCGCAGCCCTTCATGCCGCTGCCGTTGGCCTCGGTGTGCGCTATATAAAAAGCAGGGCACGGAACGAAGCCTATCCGATGGAAACGAACATCCCCGTGGTTCCCCTGACAGAGCGCGAGGCTGAGGTGTTGCAGCTTGTTGGACAAGGTTTGACCAACCTCGCTATCGGGCGAGCGTTGCAAATCAAAGAGAGCACGGTCAAGTTTCACATCAATGGAATACTGGAGAAGCTGGAGGCAAAGAGCAGGACAGAGGCGTATGCCATCGCCATCCGACTCGGCATGATTCCCTTGTAGTACCTATCCAGAGATCTAGCTGGAACCCCATCGTATGGTGGGGTTTTTTTGTTCAGCTAGACGATAGACTATGACTGAGGAGAGAAAACGCATGTCAATGACACTGGAATTGTTATCAGAAAGCTTCGTGGAGGCTGTCGCAAATGGCAGTAAACACGTCGTCAGGGTGGAAGCCAGGAGACGCATCCCGGCGAGCGGGATTGTATGGAAAGAAAAGGGCTTGATCCTGACAGCAAATCATGCTGTGCAACGTGAGGAACGAATTCGGGTGGGATTGCCTTCTGGTGAGTCACTCGATGCCGAGTTGGTCGGCCGTGATCCAAGGCACGATATCGCCCTTTTAAGAATTGAGGCCGAGATGGCGAATGGGGCGTGGCGCACAAGCGAGAAGCTACGGGTGGGCCATCTGGTTCTTGCGTTAGGCCGACCTGCCCAGGATGTCATGGCTACTCACGGTATCGTCGGGGCACTTGGCAGTTCAAGGCGAAAACGCAAGCCAAATCCGTCGGAGCGCATCATACAAACCGATGTCGTTATGTACCCCGGTTTTTCTGGAGGCCCACTGGTGGATGCTGAGGGTCTGATCCTTGGGATGAACACTTCAGGATTGCTCCGTGGAATCAGCGCAGCATTATCTTTGGAGATGTTGGAACCTCGCGTGACGGCTCTGTCACAATATGGCTATATCCGCAAGGGTTATCTTGGTATCAGTCTTCAACCTGTGCGTCTATCTCCACATGGGCGTGAAAAGCTACAACAGGAGACGGGGTTGCTGATTGCAGCTGTGGAAGAAGGGAGTCCAGCGAGTGAGGCGGGTGTACTCCAGGGAGATATCATCACCTCGATTGACGATGAGCCACTCCGATTTCCGGATGACCTTCTTGACCATCTTCATATCGATCAGATCGGCAAGCGAATCTCGCTTGGGATCATTCGGGCTGGACAATTTGATTCGGTAACTTTGCTTGTTGGAGACAAGTCCTAGCGTGGCCAAGACGAATGCCATATCCAATGGTGTCAGTGAGCAAATCGCCGATATCGTTGAGCAAGTTAAGATGGGTATGGTGAAGATTGCGCATGGGCCATCAGGTTCGGGAGCGGGCTGCATCATTCACCCCGAGGGCTTGATCCTGACCAATTCCCATGTGGTCCGAAGCGATAAAGTCCAGGTGATTTTGTCGGACGGCCGGATGTACCAGGGTAAACTTCTGGCACGCGATCGATCAATAGACCTGGCTGCGATCCTTCTGGAAGAGCAGCATCTTCCTGTGATCGCAATGGGAGATTCCAACAGTGCGAGGCCAGGGGAGCTCGTGTTCTCTTTGGGGTACCCATGGGGAATGGATGGCGGTCTAACGTATGGTATTGTGATTCAAGTGGGTCGCTGGCCAATGGAGTCTCCCCGCTCGAAGTTAGATCTTATGAGTGCGAGCCTACATTTACGTCCAGGTCACTCCGGTGGACCGATGTTCAATGCCAGAGGAGAGATTATCGGTTTAAACACAATGATGCAGGGTCTTGATGTGGGTGTCGCAGTTCCAATTAATCAAGCCAAGACATTCTTGAAGGAAGTGCTCGCAGTTTGAGGATCCAATCGAATGGAAGGCGATCGATGAGGCGCACAAGCTTATCAATCGGCTTGTGATCCTGGTTAACTTATTCATCCGGTCCTTCAATTTGGAGGACCTCTCGATAAAAAGCCAGTTCTTCTTCCAGTGCCTTTTGGATATTGGCCGCCCGACGAAATCCATGGCCTTCGCCATCAAACGTGATGTACTTGTGTGGGATATGATTTTTTGCGAGCGCCTCGACGAAAACCTCTGATTGGCTGGGAAGCACTACCTTATCATCCAGACCTTGAAATAATATGACCGGGCAGCTTAAATTCTGAGCATGGTAAATCGGGGAACGCTCACGGTAAACTTGCTCGTATTCAGGTAATGGTCCGATCAAATACGTGTCATAGCCAGATTCGAATTTGTGGGTGTCTTGCATCAATGCCAGAATATCAGCCACACCGTAGTAACTGGCCCCTGACGCAAAAAGGTCATAACCGGTTAGGGCGGATAGAACAATGTAACCCCCGGCGCTCCCGCCCGCAATCAGAAGTCTATTGGGATCTGCCAGGCCGACGTCGCCAAGATGGATGGCTGCATGAACGCAATCGGCGACATCGATGACACCCCATTGGCCTTTCAATCGGTCCCGATATGCCCTCCCATAGCCCGTACTACCACTGTAATCCACATCCGCAACAGCAAAACCACGGCTAGTCCAGAATTGGATATCTAAACTCAGGTAAGGCCGAGCGGCGCTTGTGGGACCACCATGCCCCATTACAATTAATGGCGGGAGCTCGTGCTCCTTGGCGGCGTACTCCGGGTTGGTCGGGGCATAGTAGTAGGTGTAAGACACACTCCCCATTGGAGAATTAAAAGCAATCTGTTCGGGTTGTGAAATGTATTCAGGCTTGATGTCATACTCTTTGACTTCATGGATGCGCTTTATCTCGCGCGTTTTCAGATCCAGGCATGAAAGCCCGGGGAATGCAGATCCAGAGCCCGCAAGGAACCAGACCCGTTGATCGGGATCTGAGGCGATTGATCCAGTCATATAGTTGTATTCCAGGGGAAGGTGCTCGATGGATCGGTCCTGGGTATCGATTATGGCAAGCGATGGGAGTCCTTTTTCGAGGTATGTCGCAACGATAAGGTTCTGCGACAGGATTGTGTAGGTCGAATAACTTAACATCCACATCGGAAGCCCAAAATCGACTTCTAATGCCGTTATCGCTTCGATTACCCCATTAACCCAACGATAGAGATTCCACCAACCAGTAGCGTCCGAAACGAAATAGACCTCTCCCTTCGGCCCCCATTCAGGTTGGAATATGGCCTCCGAAGGTCCTCCAGCGATGTGTTTGATCTCCTTCAGGCTTCCATCCTCAAGACTCGCAAGCCATAGATCACTCCCTTCCCAGGGCATTCGAGGCAGATCCCAGGTCATCCACACGATTTGGCTACCATCCGGACTCACGCGTGGATTTGCGTAAAAATCATGCCCTGAATGGATGGTTTTGGGGATAAACCCTGTTTGAGGGGATAGAAGCGCGAGATTGTTCTCCACGCTGCCGTCCTTCGCATGCTGCTCACAAATATAAATCAGCGAATCTCCGTTCGGGATGGCACACCCGTTGGCAAATCGAAGTTTTTCGCCGGGGCCAGGTGCGGGTGTTACAGGCTGTGGGAGCTCCCCGAAAGGTTGCCAGTAAAGCCGCTGGTCGGTTTCGTTGGAAAAGTAGATTCCGTTGCCGGAAACGAGGTAGGAACCACCACCATATTCGTGCACACGAGTCCGAGCGCTGAAACCGGCTGGGGTAAGTGTTTGAATATTTCCTGTTGGATCACGATGTTGAATCACACAGCGGCCATTTTCCTCTGGTCGTAATTCCGTCCAGTACACACCAGTCCCATCGGCGTAAACCTCGCGCGGCAGAGCTGAGCTTCCCCGGCCACTGCTCGCAACCATGGCCGCAGAGATCATGGAAGGCCAACCACCGTAGGGCAATCTCTTTTTTCCGATCAAGATATCCTCCTGCGTGCGAGGTGTACAGCTTTGTTCTGATCCTACGGACAGCTATTTAGTTGGTGCTGCTCGAATGTCTCGGCGAAGGCATGCCCGCCCGAGCCATCACACAGCGCCCGGAAGTAAAACTCGGTTGAGGTAGCCGGGAACGCGACAGCCCTGATTGAATCAAGACCTGGTGAGGCGATGGGTCCCGGAGGGAGGCCGGGATACCGATAGGTATTGTAGGGGGAATCCACCTGGAGGTCTGCCAGGGACAGCTGAGGCCACCAGCCATCCTCTTGATTCGGTGCGAGAGCATACTGGACGGTGGGGTCTGCATCCAGGTTCATGCCAATGGCAAGGCGATTGAGAAATACGGCTGCGATGCGAGGTCGTTCCTCGGGCAAGATGGCTTCACGCTCCACGATGGAAGCGAGGACAACAGCATCATAGAGTGATAAGCCCTGGTCAGCAATCGCCAGGCGTAAAGAATCATCCACCCTGGTGTCAAAATTAGTCAGCATTGCCGCAACCAGCTCTTCAGCAGACATTTCGGGTTCAATAATATAGGTGTCTGGGAATAGGAAACCTTCCAGCGAGTTCTCTGTAGGTAGTGTAAAACTCAGTGCGTATTGGTCTAGCGGGCTTGATGCCGCCTGCATAAACGCATCAGCGGTCATCGTGATTTCGCTTGCTTCAATCTGAGAGGCGATTTGCTCCATCCTCCAGCCCTCCGGGATGGTAAGGATGTAGGCTTGAATCCTTGCCGATTGCAAAGCCTCGCCCAGTTGCCGGATGGTCATGGATCCACTCAAATCATACATGCCAGCTTCGATCCCACGATCGAGCCCAAGATAGCGCATGTAGGAACGAAAGAGAAAAGGTTTATCCAGCAGCCCTATTGTGGTCATCTGATCAATTACTCGCTGCGCAGAATCTCCCGGTTGCACTTCAATTGTCCAAACCATGCGGGGATCCCCTGCTGGCTCATCGAGACGACTCCGATTAAGCATCAAGTAGACCGAGAGAACGACTTCCTGGGGTTGGCTGAGGTCGCTTGTTGGAGCTCCTAACATTTCACTCGTTGTGGGTAGACCAAACACCAGTGAGCCAGCAAACCAAACGCCGAGACAAACCGCCGAGGCGAGGAGCAT
>JBFFMI010000132.1:0-8278 GCA_041554155.1 Anaerolineales bacterium | reverse complement strand
TGATTGGATTTCGTGTTGGCATTCGCCCATTGTAAAAATCCGGGATAGATAAAAAACAGGATTGCCGCGGCTGTTGTCTCGACCTTGTGACCAGGCCACAAGCGACGTACGATGCCAAAAAATCCTAATGCGCTGACGGTTCTCAATCCAAGGGAATAGATCTGCCAAAATAGAGGGCTCTCCCCGAGAAAGCTATAGCTGCCAGAAAATATGACTCCCACGAATGGACGATCAAAAGAAAACAAATCAACGATCGCCTGGGGGCCAAAGATATGGCCCGCCCAGAGCATGTACCAGTCGTCCCGATAAAAGCCCAACTTATCGATGTGCGTAACGTATGCGAGTCCGCCAAATATGAGCAAGACACTGATACTAAAAAGAAGCTCATTTCGGTGGTATATCGAGCGAAGGCGATTGCTGAGGTGTGTAATCATATGCTTAATATAGCGAACATCCGCTGGTAGGGCCGGTGTTCCATTTTATATCGGTTATATCGGGTGATCATTATATACGACATAATTACCAGGCTGACTGTACCAATCTCAATGAGCTTGATAATTTGATACCCAAAAAAAATATCCTCGAATCAGGATAGCAATTACCTTGTCATTTACTAAATCTAGCAGATGGCACTATTGGTATACACAGTTCGGGGTTGATCGTAATAGAATACTAGTCTTGCCCCCTATAATGTAATTGAATCCGCTCGATATAGAAATCGTGCTTGAGGGAACTCTTGAAGTTTAAATCACAACATCTCATATTGATTCTGCCGCTGATTTATGCATCTGCCATGCTGCTTTTCTACCCGTTCAGGTTTCGATTCGAAATGGATTTCGATGAGGGTGTTAACTTGATTAAGGCTATGCTGAGCATGCAAGGCTTCCACATGTACTCAGATTTCTGGAGCGACCAGCCCCCGCTATTTACTCTCATGTTATCTCAGATATTTAACGTGTTCGGATTAAATGTCAATCTCGGGCGGCTGCTTGTATTGGGTTTGTCGACCCTGTTACAGCTTTCAGTGATGGAGTATTTGCGCAGGCAGTGGGGAGCTGGTCACGCAGTGATCAGTTTAATTCTAATCATGACACTGCCATTTTATACGAAATTAAGTGTCTCCATTATGGTAGGCCTGCCGTCAATTGCTCTCGCTATAGTGGCGCTATTCGGTATCCTTCGTTGGCATGAGACTGGTGCGGACAGATGGTTAAGTCTATCGGCGGTTTTTATGATGATGTCCATCATGACAAAGCTTTGGACTGTGATTCTGGTTCCGATCATATGCGTGGGGATCATCGTACAACAAGCTTCTCGCTATCGCGTAAAGCACGAGCTATGGAATTTATTCCGTCCGCTTGCTGTTTGGGGGCTAATTCTGTTATTAGGATTAGGTCTTGTCATCGTCTTTTTTGTAGGCTTGGAGAATATTGATCAATTGATCAATACCCACCTTGAGGCGAGTGAGACGGATATGATGCAAGCGCTTGCCGCGCCAGAAATTGTCCGCTCGTATTTGGATGATTCGGTCCTATTATTTCTACTGGTCCCTCTCGGGTTACTAAGTATTGCCCGATCAAAGTCATGGCATGCCCTCTATCCGGTGGCGTGGGTGTTAGCTGGCTCAGCGCTGCTTTTATGGAATGCGCCTTTTTGGTATCACCATCAGTTGCTCATCACGATACCGTCGGCGATTATTGGTGCGTTGGCTGTTGGCGATGCCTTGCGCGATGTACGGGACAGAATCCGTTCATCAAGTTCTTGGCAACCAATGACGGCTCTATCATTAGCCATATTGGTCATATTTGGATTTCTCGTTTTCCAACGTGTTCCGCTAACGCTTGATAATTTCAGGCTTGATTTTCCGAATTTACGCAATCTTGATCCGATGGATCAAACCGATTACGAAATTGTGGGACTCATCAGAAGGTATGCAAATGAAACTGAATACCTGTTCACCGACAGGCCGATGTATGCTTTTCGAAGTGGCGTACAGGTTGATCCGAGGTTAGCGGTAATAACGCAGAAAAGGTTTTCTACCGGTGAGCCCTCACAAGATGAGATCGCGAGAATCCTAGAAGAAATTAAGCCAGACCAGATTGTTGTGAGCAGGTTCAATATCCCGGCTGTTGAAGATTATATGGCAGAGCGGAACTTCACCAGGGTTGACAATTCGCTACGGTCCCGCCATTACGTAAGAAGGGATATTGTCAATGATTAAATCAAATCGCCTACAAAGCGCTCAAATTCAAGACCGACAACCCCTGATAAACTTCAGCTCAAGTAGTTTGTTTAGTAATTTTCCATTCACTTGAATTTCGTAGTGAACCAAGCGGGATAGTTTAGCGTGTTAGTGAAACACAAGCATCGGCATGCAGCAAATTATGATCCAATACCGATGAGGACGATCGCGACAGTCGCCAAGGTGACCATAAGATCTGTCACCAGTGCACGCCGGCGGTAATTGCCGCTGAGATAGGGAATGTTTATCGCTGCAAGCAGGGCGAGGCTGGAAGGCCGCTGGAGCAAAAATAACGCCAGGGTGAGGAATGCCGCTCGGGCGATCATGCGTGTGCTCATCTGTGCGATGACCTCTTCGTTGTACTGCGGCAGGTTCTCGGTTAGCAAGCGCTCGGTCGTTCCCCAGGCATAGGTTACGAAGACATAGCCAGAAAGAATCACCGCCCACCCCCAGGTATTTGTATCTGATGCCGGGGTAATACTACCTTCGATCCAAAGCGCAGTCAGGGCGAGAAGCACGAGGTGGATCGCCTGGTCTAACAAATAGGATGACTGCATTGATAAAGACTGTTTCGTCGAGAGAGATGTCTTCGTGGCATCAATGATGATGTGAGCGACCGCAAGGACAAGTAACTGAGGAAGCAGCTGCAGCCGGGACTGGCCAACCAGAACGAACACAAACATGAAGTGAATGGCACCATGCAGCAAAAGGGCCCAGGTATGGCGTTTGTTTGCGACCAACCAATTTGGTTGGAAGGGGTAATCACCTAAGAGATGTGCCAGGAATAAGATCCAGAACATATGTGTCTCAACACCTCAAGTTGCCAGCTCATCGGCGGCATTTTCGCGCCTCCGGGTTTGCGTTCGTGCGCGTTCGGCAATTTTCCGGATCATACCCGAGAAGATGATCTTGTGAATTGGATATAGCGCAAACCAGTAAAGCGTACCAGAGAGTCCCTTCGGTGCAAAGATAGCTGTTTGTCGGACATGGATCTGATGCTCTGCCACCGGTGAAATTTCGAATTGTAGCCAGGCATTTCCGGGCACTTTCATTTCAGCCCGTAAGCGAATCAGTCTGTCGGGGTCGATCGCTTCAACCCGCCAGAAATCCACCGCATCACCGACCCGTAATTTCCCCGGAGTCCGGCGCCCGCGCTGCAGCCCAACACCACCCCCGATCCGATCAATGATCCCCCGGAGCCGCCAGGCCCAGTTCATAAAGAACCAGCCATGCTCACCCCCAACCTGGGCAACAACGTTGAAAACTTCCTCGGGTTGGGCGTCGATATAAACTTCTCGGTGTTCATACACCATACCCTCTTCGCTGTGGAAAACGCTTGAGGGTGTAAACCTGCGGCCGGAATAGAGTGAATCGCTCCAGGAAGTCTCTACCTCACCGGCATCAAGCTTTCGCAGCGCCTCAGCGACGGCTTGATCATAGCCAATAAGCTGTATTTCGGGGAACATCTTCGAGGCCTGATCATTCTGTACAAGCACATCGTTACAGAGACCGTTAATCAACCTGAGCGCGATGTGATTGGGTAGAGGGGTTGTAAGGTGAGTCCAATACGAGGCGACCCGAGGCATTTTCGAAGGCAGATTGATGATGAATCGCTTCAAGCCACGTATTTGGGCATAGATTTGCATCATCTCGGAAAAGGGGTGAAGGTCAGTCCCCCCGATCTCGATGATCTGGTTGAGGCTTTGATCGTTTTCAAGGGCAGCCACAAGGTATTCAAGCACGTTGCGAATGGCAATGGGCTGGATTCGACTGCGTCCCCAGGACGGCAAGAAGATGACAGGGATCCGCTCGGTCAGGTAGCGGATGAACTCGAACGTTGTGCTTCCGGAACCCACGATAGGCGCAGCCCGAAATTCTGTGACAGATATGTTCGATTCGCGCAGGGCATCACCGAGTTGATGTCGGGAGCGCAGGTGCTTGGGTAACTGTCCGCACGGATCGGCCAGACTACCAAGGTAGATGACCCGCTTAACCCCGGCCCTGGAGGCATTGCGGCTGAAGTGGCGGGCCGCCGCCACATCCTGGCTCTGGCCGTTGGGATATTGATGTATACGGGGTATCATATAGTAGGCGGTTTTAACTCCTTCAAACACGCCGAAGAGCGTCTCTGGTTTATACACATCCCCTTGAACGACTTCAACCTGATCCTTCCATGGCCGACCCTCGAGTTGAATCGGTCGTCTGGAGATCACGCGCAGCGGGTACCCGTGCTCGAGCAACCTGGGAACCAGGCGGCCGCCGACATAACCGGATGTCCCCGTGACGAGCAGTTTTTCGTATGGTTTTACGGGCATCGTCTCTTGGTTTAACAGAGGCTTTTGGGACCTACTGATTTTCAATAACCTTCGTGTACTCGGCCTGCAATTCGCGCAGGCGATATGACATTGTCTCTACGATGCGAAAGGCCAACGACGGGTCTTCATGGATTCGGCTCATGAAGTTCTTCTTATCGACGGTCAGGATGCGCACCTGCCCCCTGGCACGCACGGTAGCTGATCGTACATCTCGATCGAAGATCGCCATCTCGCCGATGAAATCACCCGCGTGGCGAACGGCGATTTGGATTTCCTTGCCATTGTCATCACAAAGGATATCGACCTCACCCTCTTGAATGACGAACATACAATCGCCCACATCCCCCTGTCGAACGATGATTTCCCCATCTTCGTAAATCTTCCCAAGTGCGCCTGTGTCCATAGTTGCCTCGCAATCTTCAATCGTTAACAGTGTTTTCAGGTCCGGCTGAATATCGCCCGAGATAACTCGCCCACCAACCGGAGCCAGAAGGATGGTTTGAGTGTTCGTATGAAGATCTCTCGATAAGGTGCGCTGCCGGTGAACATATCCCACAGCACCGTGCTCATCTTTCGTTCTTCCCCGGCTTTGGTTTGTTCACGCTCAGTCATGTGAAGGACGGCTTTTCGGGCAAAACGACGCGACTGGATTTGTTCGGTCACCACGAACATAAGCTTCCCGATTGAATTATCGCTCTCGATTTTTTTACATACAGGCAGGAAGTGCTTCTTAAAATCCTCTGCTGATATCCCCTGGAAGACGACCGTTGAAGCCGCTGCTTTGGCGGTACGGTAGGCTGCACCGATGCCGTCCTTGTATAGCCGTGTGACACCGATGTCCCCGACGAATACGATCCGATCTGCAAAAGGCTGGCTGGCGCCTTTTGTATTAATGCGCGGCGAGCACTGGCAGGAGAATTTCTCGAAATCCCAATCCGCTGGAAAACACTGGCGAACCTCCGGAGCGGCGAGAAACTCATCGATAAGCTCCTTGTCGATCTCATCCCCCAAAAGGCAGAGGGAGACATAGTCGCCCTTGGGAATGATCGCGGCGAACTCAAGCCGGGGGATGTCGAGAAGAAACACATGCATGGAAGTGCCCAGGGTCTCAGTAATGGCCTGCTCGCCCATAAAAAATTCGCGGATATGGGTTTTGGTTGTGTCGGGAAGCTCGTATTCAATCTCGAGATCATCGAGAATGCGCTTGGTTGCCGCATTGACACCCGTGGCAACGGTTAAAAGATCGTAGGTTTGCGGCTCACCCTTGCGTATCTCAACCTGTGGTCGACCATCCTGGCGGTTGATTGACGTCACTCTCTCTTGAATGATATGTGCACCGCGCTCCTGTGCCAGCTTGAGCAGGTGGCCGTCGAAGCTGCCCCATTTGATCTCTTTGATATCGCGTGGGCCAGGACCACGGTAGACGGCACCGATGCGTTTTTCCTGAAGCGGCGTTTCGATCATTACGCTGCCGACATCCATATGCAGATTGTAGGAATCAATACCGCGCTGGACGACGGTGGGTGGGAGCGGGATGCCCTCGGCGGCGAGGTTCTGTACCAGCGTTTCGGAGATGATGCCGCCACACATGTTGCATCCAGGGGGTCCGGGTGTGTTGTAATTGCGCGGTTCGTAGATGTCGACGTTGAGATCGAGCCCCATCCGCCTGGCCAGATCCAACACCAGGATGGAAAAAAAAGAACCGGCTGGACCTCCACCCACGACGCCGATTCGAGATCCATCCGAAAGCTGCATTGCTGAATCAACCATGTGCTCCTCCTGCACTAGCATTTCATGCCGTCGTCGCACCCCCTCGGGGTATAGACCGCCACTTGCGCGCCTAGATCTACTGAATAAAACCCTGGCAGCCTATCCAGTAGAAGGCTACCCATTTTAAGCGGTCAGAGCTGATGTCGTCAGCTACAGAAACCCAAGTGTAGATTGTCTTTTCAAATTAGGAAACCCCCATGATCGACATGCACGGTGCAAAGCTAACGCTGAAAGCCAACGTCCGGGTGAACGAAGAGGATCATGATCAGGATTGGAATGGTCATAGCCGAGATCATCCTCTATAATGAACCTGACACGCTGGATGGCGTGTCCCTCTTTAAAAGTACACAGGTTCACCTGATGGTATTCGCATGACGCAGACCCTCAATCCTGCCCAAGCCGACCGCATAAGGCCTTTCCTTCCACCACGTCTTGTGAAGGGTGCCTCTACGCCACCGTACACCCCAGCGCTAACGAAGGATATCGCTCTGGCGCTCGACGCCCTGCGCCAGGGTATATCCGCCTACCTGCCGCGCTACCTGGTTGAAGCACTGCATGTGAACCCGGTCCCTGGACGCGCTGGTTGTGAGTTCAGGTCAGGAACGGTGATGTTCGCCGATGTTTCCGGTTTCACGGCCATGTCGGAGAAGCTCTCGGTCCTGGGTAAGGAGGGGGCCGAAGAGATGACCGTCATCGTCAACGCCTATTTTGAGGCGATGCTGGATATCAGTGAGGCCATGGGTGGTGACCTGCTGAAATTTGGCGGGGATGCGCTGATGATCTTCTTTGAAAGAGAGCAGGGCGCCGCGCGGGCGCTGGCGACCGCATGGTCGATGCAGGCGGCGATGAACCAATTTGCAGCGGTTGACACCTCCCAGGGGGTCTTTCCCCTGCAGATGAGTATCGGCATGGCCAGCGGACCGCTGATCCTTTTGAACATCGGCTCTACCGAGGAGATGTACTACACGGTGATGGGCCGGACGCTTGGCCGCATGGCGCAGATGGAAGAAAAGGCGACGGCGGGTCAGATCGTGCTGGATAAGGAGACAGTCGAAATCGTTGCTGGGGACGTTAAGGTGAAACAGGTCTCCGACGGCGCTTTCTTGCTTGAAGAATCGGGCCTGGTGATTGATCCACCATATTCGAGTGAGTCATCCATAGTGCTGGGTAGCACCCGCAGCGATAGCCTGTCTTCAGAGATCGCACTTGTGGAGGCGATCAGCTCATATATCCCGCAAGAGCTGCTGGTGCGTTTGATCGCTGATCCTGATCACCCGGTCCGACGCGGTTCCCACCGGCCGGTCACGAACATGTTCGCCAATTTCATCGGCCTGGATGAGATCGTTGAGGACCTTGGACAGGAACGGCAGGAAGCGATCCTGGCGATTGCAGATGCCTATTTCGAGCCGATGAGCCAGATCCTCAACCGTTATGGCGGCACGATCAGCCGCCTGGATAATTACAGCCAGGGCCAACGTATTCTGGCTCTTTTCGGGGCGCTTCAAGCGCATGAAGACGATCCCGAAAGGGCTGTGCGGGCGGGGATCGAGATGAACCATGCCATTCCATCGGTTAACCAGAAGATCCGGGCCATCCTTTCTGAAACAGGCCTTGGCGCGATCGATCTATCCCAGCGCATTGGGATCAACACCGGGTTTGTCTTCGCGGGCAGCGTGGGCTCACCGCGCCGGCGCGAGTACACCGTGATGGGTGCGCAGGTAAACCTGACGGCGAGATTGATGAGTATCGCCAGGGTCGGCGATGTGCTGATCGGGGGCTCCACCTCCAGACATGTCGAGAGCGTCTACGTCCTAGCCGAACAGGAATCGGTCAAAGTCAAAGGGATCAGCGAACCGGTTCGGAATTTCGTTGTCGGAAACGAACGATCCAAGCAAGCACGTTTGACCCGCCTTGCGGGTACCCCGATCCACGGCCGGGAGCAGGAGCTGGG